>JAUILW010000621.1 GCA_030432795.1 Gammaproteobacteria bacterium | reverse complement strand
TCGCCTCCGTCGGCGGCACGCAGTTCATCACCCTGGGGCAGGGCTGGCTGATCTTCGAGCTGACGGGTTCGGCATGGCAACTGGGGCTGCTCGGTGCGGCGGCCGCACTTCCCAACATTCTCATGACCCTCATTGGCGGTGTCATCGCTGACCGCTTCGACAAGCGCCGCATCATCGTGCTCACCTCGGCCTTGTGCGCGCTGCTCCTGGCGGTGCTGGCGGCGCTCGACTTTGCGGAGGTGGTGCGCGTCTGGCACGTGCTCACCATTGCGGCACTGTTCTCGCTGGTTACCGGCCTCGACTGGCCGGCGCGGTCTGCCATTTATCCTTACCTCGTGGAGCGGCACGCGCTGATGAGTGCGGTGGCGCTGAACGCTTTCATCTGGCAGGCCACGCGCATGGCGATACCGGCTTTCGGCGGGGTACTCATTGCGCTGTACGATACCTGGGTGATGTTTGCGATCGGCGCTGTGGGTTTCGCGGTGATGTTCCTCGTGGTGTTGACGTTGCCCGTTCACGTGCCGTCGAGTGCTGCCCATTCACCGCTGCAGCAGCTCCGGCAGGGGGTGTCCTTCATCGCCGCCAATGGCCTTTTCCTGTGGCTGCTCGCTGCCACGTTCGTTGGTATGTTCTTCTGCAATGCCTATGTGCAGATCATGCCGGTGTTCGCCGATCTGCTGGGCGGTGAAGAGCGTACTTTCGGGGTTCTGCTCACAGCCGGCGGTGTCGGCTCCATCGTCGGTACGCTGCTGGTGGGCAGCCTGCATGCGCATCGCCGCATGGGCTGGATCATGCTCGGCGGCGCAGTGCTGAGCGCCGTGGCTACGGTGGCCTTCGCTGCCGCAGCCCAGGCGGGGCTGCTGTGGGCAGCGCTGACCATGGCGTTCGCGGCGGCGGCGCTGTCCTCGGTATTCATGGTGGCCACCATGACCACCCTGCAGATGGCGGTGCCCGATGTGCTGCGCGGGCGGGTGATGGGCATTCACACCATCGGCTTCTCCCTGGCGCCGCTCGGCGGCTTGTACCTCGGTGCGGTTGCTGATGCCGCGACGCCATTGCTGGCGGTTGCATCGGGTTGTGCCGTGTACGTGCTGACGGTGCTTGCCATTGGTGTCTGGCAGCCGGTGATTCGCGAGCTCGGCGAGATGCCCGTGGAGGAGCTGCCGATCCGCGGAGGGGCATAGCATGCTGCGGGCTGCGCTCCTGCAGGTGCCGGTGCTCACGCAGGATGCGTGGCGCGAATTGCCGCTGCCGTTGCGCTGGCTCATCGCCAGCCGCGCATCCGTGCTGCCTCTGACCCTGGGTTCAGCGCTCTACGGCGCGCTGCTCGCCTGGCCACACATCGACTGGCTGACTCTGGCGCTGGTGCTCGCGGCACTGCTGCTGGCGCACGCCACAAACAATCTGCTCAACGATCACGTGGACTTCACTACGGGCCTGGATGAGGGCAACTACTTCCGGGCGCAGTACGGTACGCACCCGCTGGCCGTGGGTTGGATGAGCCTGGCGGAGCATCGCGGTTATGTCCTGGCTACGGGTATCACTGCCTCGCTGTTGGCTGTGGTGGTGGTCTGGCGCGCCGGCGCGGTGGTCCTCTGGCCGACCCTGGGCGGGGCTTTTTTCCTGCTGTTCTACACCTGGCCGCTGAAACGCTGGGCGCTGGGGGAGCTTGCGGTGTGGCTGGTGTGGGGGCCGCTCATGGTGGGCGGCGTCGCCGCGGCCGTGCGCGGTACAGCGTCTGTGGATGATCTGTTGCCGGCCAGCATCTTCGGTCTCGGCGCGCTTTTGGTGATATTTGCCAAACACACGGACAAGCTCGAGGACGACCGCCAACGAGGGGTTCGCACGCTGCCCACGCTTCTGGGAGAGGGCGCCAGCCGATGGGCCATGGCAGTGCTGCTCGCGGGCCAGCTGCTGGGCTGCCTGTGGATCGGTTGGTACTATCTGGTGGTGTGGCTGGCGCTTCCGTGGGCATGGCGATTTCTCGTGCAGATCCGCAGCCGCCGGCCGACCCGGCAACCGGAGCATGCGCTCGCCGCCGCCTGGCCGCTGTGGTTCACCGCGGGGGCGTTCACGTATGCGCGAGCGTCCGCGGCGCTGTTCGTGCTCGCTGCGCTGCTCACCCATATCTTCGGCTCGCTCTGACGGGCGCTTTCTGAGACGCTTCGGCTATGGTCAATCGGAGGAAGACATGAGCAACGCAGACCTCGTCATTACCAACGCTACTATCGTCGATGGCACGGGTGCTGCCCGCCTGCAGGGGGATGTGGCTGTGCGCGACGGCCGAATCGTCGCCGTCGGATCCTACGATGGTGCCGCCACGCGCACCCTCGATGCCGGCGGCCG
>JAUILW010000620.1 GCA_030432795.1 Gammaproteobacteria bacterium | reverse complement strand
GCTCACGGGAGTCCAGTGTGGTGACACCTTCGATCAGGTCCGCCCAGTATCGACTCGTTCTGTCGCGCAGGTTTTCGTCTTCTTCCCGCAGCCGTACCAGCAACCCTTGCCGGCTGGCTTCGAATTCCACCTCGCTGAGCTCGCCGATGCGGTTGGCCTGTTCTTCGAGGAAGGATTTCGTGACGTCCAGCAGCTGTTCGGCACCGGCGACCGGGGACTGCACGATAAAGGCGATGCCGCCGCGCAGGCGGGTGGTGCGGTTGGCCATGGCAACCACGTAGCCGAGCTGCTGCTCGGTGCGCAGGCTGGTGAAGTAGGCCTGGCGCAGAAGCTGCACGGCCAGCGCACTTTCTGCGCGCGATGCCCAGGATGCATCGTCGTCCTGAATGTAAGCCACGAACGCGGCGTCGTCGTGCGCTACCGGAACTCGGATGCGGGCGGCCCGATCTATCTCAACAACGTCGCCGTAGCGAGGTTCTATGGGTTTCAGGGTGATGTGCTTCGCTACCAGGGACTTCAACACGTTTGCCTGTTCAGCGGGCAGGTTGCCGTGCGCCAGTGCAAACAATCGTGCCTCGGAGAGGCGATCGGCACGCCAGGCGATGATGTCGGCCGCGCCGATATCTTCCAGTGCGGCGGCAACCGCTGGTGGCGGCCAGCTTGAAGTCAGCAATGCATCGCCCAGCGCATCGTACGCCTGGTTGAACGGTCTTTCGGTATCGGCGTTCTGCAGGTCTGTGAGCAGCTCGGTTTTGATGATGTCGAACCGTTCCGGATCAACCTGCATGTTTGCGAAGGTCTCCAGGACGCGATCGAGCAGCGCCAGCTGCTTGTCGTTATACCCCGATACCTCTATGCGAAAACCTGCTGGCAGTGCAGCCACCGAATAGCTCATGCCGGCCAGGTAGGTCGGGTAGGCGAACTCGTTCAGTGCGTCTGCCACCAGGCGCTGATAAAGACGGGCGGCGGCGATGTCCCCGGGTGTCACGAGACCACCGGCCAGATTCAGATTGAATCGTAAGGTCGCCTTTGGCGCGCCGAACGACGTGTCTGCGTGCTGCCAAATGGTCGCATCGGGTGTACTGATTACTTCCTCGGGTTGTGCAGACGACGGATACAGTGCCAGGTCTTCGGGCAGGTAGGGGTTGGCCGCGGGAAGCTCGAGCGCTGCCAGCGCCTGCATCGGCGGGCGCGTGATGTTGATGTCGCCGGGCGTGAGCGTGTACGGCACGCCGAACCATCGCTCGCTGTCTTCTGTCTGCGCGTCTGGCAGTTGCACGCTGAGCAGGACGTTGTCCGGTGACAGATAGTCAGCAAAGCGGCGGATAGCATCCGAAGAGAAGTCATCCATCAGAAAGCGTGCACGCAGGAGGTCCTGGGGCGGCAGGCGCATCATGCCGGGAGCAAGCTGATACACGGTTGCCATCGCGCTTTGCTTCTCGAGGTAGCGAAAGCCGAGATCGGCAACCCTTGCCTGCTCGTCGAAGCGCCACTTTTCCGGTGCCTGAGCGCGCAGGAGATCGATATAGGCAAACAGATAGCCGGAGATCTCGTCGATGTGGAGAGCGCCTTCCTCTGTGAGGGTCATGCTGACCTCGATGGCGGATTCGTCTTCATCGAGGTCGCCGGAGCTTGCGTACAATGCGTTGACCCAGCCACGTGCCTTCAGCGCCTGCAGCAGGCTGCCTTTGCCCTCATGGCCCAGCAGATTGGTGAGGTAGACGTCGGGCTTGGAGCGGTAGTACGGCTGTGTGCTCTCAGTGGGAAATCGGTAACTGATGGCGCGCTCGTCCTTGATTGGCTGGAAGTCCAATCTGGCAGGTACCTGTGGGTCGCTGTACACCGACCCCAAAGCGGCTGCATCGCCGATTTCACGGTTCTCCACCGGCGCAAACCGCTCGCGCACCATTGCCTCGATGTCATTCAGTGGCCGCGTATCGAGCACCACCAATGCCATCTGATCCGCTGAGTAGTTGCTTGTAAAAAATTCGAGCAGCGCGTCGCGCACGCCGTCTCCCAGGGTCTCCAGGCTGCCGATGTTGAAACGCGCCGCCGGATGCTCGGGGTTCATGGCGACCTTGCTGACGGCATTGCCGCGCCAGGCGTCGTCTTTGATCTGCAGCTGGTACTCGGAGTGCACGGCGTTTTTCTCACGCTCCACGTACTCGGCAGAGAACAGCGGACTTATGAAAAACTGCGCGAATCTGTCCAGAGCCTCGGGGAATGCCTGTGGACCCACATCGAAGAAATAGTTGGTGTGATCGTTGGCCGTATAGGCGTTGGAGCTGCCACCAGCGGCGCTCACGAAATCCTGATAGCCATCCACCTCAGGGTACTTTTCGGTGCC
>JAUILW010000048.1 GCA_030432795.1 Gammaproteobacteria bacterium | reverse complement strand
GCGCCGAGCAGCGGTTGCCCAAATCGCTCCCTACGAACTGACCGTGCAGCTCCAGGGGCAGGAAGGCGGTTTTGAAGGCTTGTCAGGGGCTGCGTTGAACGCAGACCAGCGCGGCATGCTGGTCTCGTTTCTGGAGGATATCCTGGGCGCATACCCGCAAGCGCGGGTGCGGGAAGCAATGACGGATATCGAAGCGAACGGCGGTGTAGATCGCCTGCACCTGCGCTATTTCGCCGAGTACGCGTACTTCGCAGACGGCGCGACGTTGGCGCAGGCTGGTTGGCGATCAGACGAGCTGCCCTACTTTCAGGTGTGGCGCATCGATGGGCCAGGTACGGTCATACACTTCCAAGGCGCCCCGCACGTGCACGCCTACGTGCACATCGCGCGGGATCCTTCCCGTCAGAACGTCGGCGATGTACTGACGAGAACGGATCGGCTGCTCGAAGGAGAATCGCTGCGCACGTTCATGCAGGTGGCGATGGCGGACGCGGTGGGTGCAGATTTCGGCCTCTTTCCCGGCGACGTGCCTGCACGTTTTCCTGTTGGGGAAGTCAGCGAGGGACTGGTGTGGTCCCTGGATCCGTTCGCCAATCGGTTGCATGTGGTGCAGATCAAGGGTGACGCGATGGCTGAGGCGCTTCGCACAAAGGCACCGGCCATCGATCCTGCGCGTACCTACCGCCTGGTGGCGCCGGATTATTTTCTCAATGTGTTCGGTGACGAAATCGGCGAATGGTCGGCCCGCGAAGACACGTCTCTTGTATTACGCGATGTGCTGGTAGATGCGTTGCGGCGCGCGCCTACGTTGCTGACTGGATGACCTGCACCGCGTAGAAGCTGAACGTCGCGGCGAATGCCAGCACCGCCCCAGCCGCTACTCGGGCTCCTCCCCACCAGAGCAGGAACGGCAAACCGAACATCGTCAGTGGCAGGTTGAGACCGAGCCCATAACCGCCAACGAAGTAGCGCTGCATGGCGTCTGTCGTGGCCACCAGCACGCCGCCAGCCAGGGCACATAAGACGAGGCGCTGGGTGCCCTGAAGGCCAGCCAGGCGAGCCTCGGCACGCGGCACCCACCAGGCAACGAAAGCCAGAGGACCCGCCAGGCCGATGGCGACGCCAGCAGCTAACCAGGGGTTGGCGCGTCGGCCCAGGCCCAGTGTTGCGATCAGTACGATCAAAGCGATACCGGCAGTGATCCACGTAGCGTGGCTGGTATCGCCAGTGCCCCATGCGGCGAGGCTTTTCGCAATGTTGGGATCGAATTTGACCAATGAGTAGCTGAAGAATCCGACGACCGTGAAGAGCAGGCAGGCAAGTGCCGAAAGGTAGGTGCCGCGGATTCGATGTGCCAGCCAGGCGAATGCAATCGCGAGCAGTGCTGCGCCAATGACAGCGGCTGCCGGATCGAACCACCGCCAACCGAGCGCGCCCCCCAGTGCTGCTCCAGCGCCTACGGCGAGCCAGCGATGGGGTGCGGTTGCCGCTTGCGGCAGCTTGCAACCAGCCCAACCGAGAAGGCCGCCGGCTGCCAGCGCCATGAGCCAGCGGGCGCCGCTGGCAGACCACGTGAGATCGACGGCCTGCGCGAACGGCCCGCGGAACTGCAGGCCGATGCCCAGCACCGCAACGGCGATACCCACTGCTGTCCAGAGGCTCAACTTGATGGTGTCCCAGGCCATGAAGCTAAAACTACGTGGTACAACAGCAATATGAAAGCAAAGGAAGAAACCCTGGATGCTCTCATTGTCCGCGTGCGGGCATGTCGCATCTGCGAGGACGTTCTGCCTCTCGGTCCGCGGCCGGTACTGCAGGCGGCTACGGGTGCCAAAGTACTGGTAGTCGGTCAGGCGCCCGGCACGCGCGTGCATGACACGGGCGTGCCGTTCAATGACCCCAGCGGCGAGCGTTTGCGCGCCTGGATGGGGGTTGAGCCGGCGACGTTTTACGACCCACAGCGCGTCGCGCTGTTGCCCATGGGGTTCTGTTATCCGGGTCGGGGCGGCGGTGGTGACCTGCCGCCTGATCCCCGTTGCGCTGCCACCTGGCGAGGCGCCCTGCTCGAGCGGCTGCCGAACATCCGATTGACCATTGTTCTGGGCGCCTACGCTCAAGCGTGGCACCTGCCGGACGTGGAAAAAACACTCACCGAGACCGTGCGGCGGTGGCGTGACTTTGCGCCGTCGATCATCCCCGCACCTCATCCGAGCCCGCGCAACAATCGCTGGCTGCGCAACAATCCGTGGTTCGAGGCGGAGGTGGTGCCGCACCTGCAGGAGCAGGTATCGTTGCTGCTCGACTAGAAGGGGAACGGGCATGCAGGAAACGTTGGATAAGGCCAGTGGCTGGCTGGTGATGGTTGGGCGGGTATTGTTGGGCCTGTACTTCATCGTGCCGGGTATCTCGAAAATCACCGGCTTCGAGCAGACCAGCGCGTACATGGCCGAGCATGGCGTGCCGATGATTCCGGTACTCCTGGTGCTGACCATCGTGCTGCAGGTTGGTGGTGGTGTGGCGCTGCTGGCGAACTTCCGCACGCGGCTGGTGGCCTTCCTGCTGGCAGGACTGACGCTGGTGATCAGCGTGTTCATGCACGACTTCTGGAACTTCGCCGAAGGTATGGAGCGTGCGCACGAGACGCAGAATTTCATCAAGAACCTCGCCATCATGGCAGGCCTGATGACCCTCACCGGTACGAAGTCTTCATGAAGTACTACGATGGGCGGCCGGGATCCAACCCGCTCAAGGTGCGCATTTTCATGCGCGAGAAGGGCATCGAGCTGCCCACCGTCACACTCGACCTCGTGGCGCACGAACACCGCACGCCCGAGTATCTGGCGATCAACTCCCTCGGCAAGCTGCCGGCTCTGATCCTGGACGACGGTACGGTCATCACCGAAAGCGTGGCGATCTGCAGATACCTCGAAGCGCTGCATCCTGAACCAGCGCTGTTCGGGCGCAGCCCGGCAGAGCAAGGGCTGGTGGAGATGTGGTGCCGCCGCGTGGAGTGGGAGCTGTCATTGCCCTGCGTGAACGTCATCCGCCACACCGCGCCGTTCTTTGCCGATGCGGTGGCGCAGAACCGCGCCTACGCAGACGACCAGCGGCAGGTGGCTCAGCAAGGCTTCGCCTGGCTGGACGGCGAGCTGGCGGACGGGCGTGACTTTGTCGCGGGAGATGCGTTTTCCATGGCTGACATATTGCTGCACACGACGATGGGTAATGCCCGCATGATGCGGATCGATGTGCCGGACGGTCTGACCAACCTGCACGGCGTGCTTGGCCGAATCGCGCAGCGTGAGAGTGTGGTGGACTGAATGTCGCGGCGTGCGCCTCGCAGCAGCGGTGGGCTGGTATACAGCACTGAAAAGGGGCGCATGTGCCCTGGTTGCCTGCGGCCCGCGACGGACTGCATCTGCAAGACAAAACATCCAACGCTGCAGCATGCGGGAGATGGCATCGTTCGATTGCACAGGGAGACCAAGGGACGAAAGGGCAGCGGGGTGACCCTGGTTCGCGGGGTAGCTTGCGATGCAGCAGAGCTCAAGGCGCTCGCCAAGGCCCTCAAGGCGGCCTGCGGGGTCGGCGGTGCGATCAAGGACGGTGTCATCGAACTGCAGGGTGAGCAACGGCAGAAGATCAAGCCGCTGCTCGAAGCGCGCGGGTATACGGTGAAGATAGCTGGCGGCTAGCGAATCAGAACGTCGAACTCGAATGTCGCTGTAGGCGGTGGGGATCCGCTGCTGAAGGTTCCTTTCGGAGAGATACGGATGTGCGTGACCGCGGCGTCGGTGCCATCAGTACCGGGTGTGGGCGTGTAGTTGTATGTGCTGCCACCGTCATTGGAAAACTCCAGATCGTCGGCGCCATCCGAAAGGCTGACGAAGGTGTAGCTCAACGCACTGCTTGGAGAGCCGTCGGTAAACCGCACAGGGCCGCTCCCTGGTGTATCCAGGTCGGTCACCAGCATCGCCGTCTCCGCCGGTATTGCGTCGACTACTGCCACGGAGTCTGGATCGATCGGTATGGTCCCAGTGTTGCGCAGCTCGATAGCGTAGCGGGTGCGTGCGCCGGGAATCGACAGGTCGCCGCCGGTGGGGTCGGCTGTCTGGTTGATGTGCTTGGTGAGCGTCATCCTGCCGCCGAAAGCGGCGTGGAACGAACGGGAAAACGCAAGGACGCCTGCTTCTTCGTTGGTGTGGCGACGTTCGCTGTCCCTGGCCTGATCCTCATCCACTACCAGCCCGATGCTCGTACTGTTCAGGCTGCATCGACGCAGCCAGCCACCGTCGCTGCCCGTTCGGGAGTTTGCTGAGAACAGCACACGCGGCGCGAGGAAGGGCGTGGGAGTGAAGCTGAATGTGGTGCAGCCATCGTCCCATCCGACGATGCGTGTGGGCGTGCGTGAAGCGGTCCAATGCACGGCATTGCCTTGCACATCGTTGAAAGTGCCGGACGTACCAGCCTGGACGGCCAGGTAGCCAAACGACTCGGGCACCACTATGCCTCGGGAGGTTTCGCTGAAGTCCAGCGCCACCTGCGCATCGATGGATGACACGCCTCGGACGCTTGGGGTGAGCCAGGGAACGGACGGCTGAAGCAGGGAAGATTGCTCGCTGTTGTTGGTTTGCAACGTGGTGATCAGTACTGGATCGGGTCCAGGAGACGCGGGAAACGTGATGGTGTCCCAGGACGTGCCGGAGCGGCGTCTGCCCTGGATGGCCGTAGTGCTGTGTGTTTGCGCGACGAACAGAGTCCCGTCAGGCAATAGGTGTACCCCTGGTTCGATCGCCATGTAGTGCACGGTCATACCGACGTGCTGGCCGTCGCCTCCGTCTGGCTCAACGGGCGCGATCTCGAAGCCGGTGGTCGTAATGTTGCGTATACGTGCCGTGGCCGGTTCGTTTCCTTCGTTTGTCGGCATTGTGAACACCACAGGAACGACGTCGAACGGTTGTTGGAATGCCACCGAGGTAAACGCGGGCGAGGTAACGTACGTTGAATTGAAGGTTGTCTCACCCGCTTCCATGCGCCAGGCGTGTGCTGGTGCGCAGGACAACAGTGTGACGATGGTGAGCAAGCGAAGCATGAATGTGGTGACGGTCCGTTGACGTCCACATGCCAACTTAGCGAACCAGTCGCATCGTTGATGCGAACCGCATCTCGAAACGTGCCTCGCAGCAGAGCCTATGGGTGGGGTGGAGGCTCCGTTTGCGCGAGGTCGCTGCAGATTCGTCTGCACAGGCCTTGAATCAGTGCGCGCTGGCTATCCACCAAAGCGTCGTACCCGGCCTGTCGCTGTTCGATCGTATCGTGGTGCGCTCGCGTGGGGTCCACCCCACGAACACGCCATGATCCTGCGAGCACGGTTTTACCGTTCGTAGCGCCATGGAAGTGGTCGATGGAAACATCGATGGTTGGCTGCGCGCCGTTGCCAAAACAGGCACCCAGTTGGCGCCTCACAGCGTTGGACAAGGGCTCTGCCCAGCGGTGCGTATTCGCATAGATGAGTTGGTTGCCGTCCCCTTGAACGGCGATGTTCGACTTGTTCAGGTAACCGGGCATCGCGACCGTACCGAGTTGAGCGCTGCAGACTGGGTCCGGTGCGTTGCTGTCAGACAACAGGTAGTACTTGGTGTTGTCAGGGTCGGCGGCGCAAGCGGCGAGCAGGAATGCCGTCCAACAGCACAGCAGCATCTTCTCTTTCATGAATCTCCACCTGGTGTGGGGTCGGCCTGGGGCGACCCCCCGAATATGATGGCGTTCGGCTTCTGCTCATAGGTGTTGATGAGCATGTTCACGTTGTTCAAGGTGTGCTGCAGCTCCTGCAACGTGCTCTCCAACTCCAGCCGCAGAGGCGCATCGCTGCCCAGGCTTCGAAGCAACAGCTGTACTTCCTTCAGCGTGTCAGTCAGTTGCTCCGGTAGTGCCTGGGTGCTGTCCTGAGCCAGCAGTTTGTCGATGGTCTCGAGCGTTGCTCCTGCATCTGCCAGGGATGATTCCATGTTGCTGAGCGCGCCAGTGGCGGCCGTGAGTGTATTTTCCAGTGGCAGTGCCTGAAGCTTGTTGAGCAATGCCACGACCTTATCTTCAATCTGGCTGAGCCCGGTGGAGCGTGTGGGCAGCACAGCCATGCCGTTGTGTTCGACTATCGTCTCCGGCTCCGCGTCTTCGTGGTAGTCCAGCGTGACAAACAGGCTGCCGGTCAGCAAATTGCCGATCGCCAGGCTCGCACGCAGCCCTTCATCGACCGCCTGGCTCAGGCGTTGCGTCAGAACAGCGGTATCTTCCTCCGTGTCCTCCCCCAGCCAGCCGGACTCGATACTGATGTGCACGGGTATGGAGCCGTCGTTGCTGGACCAGATATCGATGGACCCGTCGTCCGGCCCAACCTGCAACACGGTACCTACACGCATCCCTCGGTACTCCACGGGCGCGTCAACCAGCAGGCCTCGCACGGAGCTGTCGAACAGCAGCAGGTATTCCTCAGCGTACATGTGGGGGTTGCGCATCGCGGCCTGGTTGTTTTCATGCAGCATAAAGAGCACACCGTCCTGTACTTTTTTGCCCAGGCTGCTGCCTTCGGGAAAGGCAAACGCCACGCCGCCTGTGAGCAGAGACTCCAGGCTCTCGGTGCGCAGTTTCACGCCCTGCCCGTCGAAATCCACGGCCACACCGGAAGCGTTCCAGAAACGCGTGGCCGTGGTGATCAGATCGTCATAGGGCGCATCGACGAACGCCGTGAGAATCGTCTTGCCGCTTTCGTCGAGTTCGATGCTTTCCACCCGGCCGACTTCGTAGCCGTTGTACAGCACTGGGCTGCCGACATTCACCGATGCGGAGCCGTTGGATAGCAGGCGAAACTGCAAGCCCGGCGTGCTGGGCGGTGTGAGCGGCATGTCATCCAGCCCACGGTACTGGCGGCGGCCGGGTTGTCCGCTGCCAGGGGCAAGCTCGATGTAGGCGCCGGATAGAAGCGTAGAGAGGCCGGAGATTCCCTGGCTGCCGATGCGCGGCCGTACCACCCAGAACTGCGCATCTTCAGTCAGCAGTCGGGACGTGTTTGGCGCCAGCCTGGCGATGACGAGAACCTCGTCGAAGTTCTCCGCGAGTTGCACTTCCTCCACCAGGCCGATCTCCACGTCGAGCAGACGCACCTGCGTCTCGCCTGCCTTCAATCCGGCGGCGTTGGCGAAGGCAATGCGCACCTCCGGCCCCTGGGACAACACGTGCTGAATCAGCGTCCAAGCAGCGATGATCAACGCTGCGATGGGCACGATCCACACGGCGGATAAGCGGCTGACGGGCTTGATCACTGGATCGTTCACGCCGCACGGTCCCACAGAAGGCGCGGATCGAAGGCACGCGCCGCCAGCATGGTAAACACCACCAACCCGCAGAACGCGAGCGCCGCGGGCCCCGGGGCGATGGTGAGAATGCCGGACATGCGCACCAGCGCCACCAGTAGGGCGACCACGAACACGTCGACCATGGACCAGCTGCCGATGAGCTCCACTGTGCGGAATAGCGCGCTGTGCCGATCGGCGGGTACGTTCTCGCGGCGTGCGGTGTTCCAGCTCAACCACCCGAGCGCCAGCAGCTTTGCCACTGGAATGACTACGGAGGCTGTGAATATCACCAACGCGGTGGGGTATGCACCGTACTCCCAGAGCACCAGCACGCCACCAATGATGGTGTTGGACTGCGTCTGGCCGAGCTGCGTTGTCTGCATGATCGGTAACAGGTTAGCGGGCAGGTAACAGACCACAGCGGTGAGCAACAGCGCGGTGGTTGCCTGCAGACTGTGCGGTATACGCGGATGCAGGCGCTTGTCGCAGAGCCCACAGCGCTGAGTCTCCGCCGGCCAGGTGCGTGTGCAACGCAAGCAGGCTACGAGGCCAGCGCTCGCTGCGGTCTTCATGAGGTTTGTGCCTCGATCTGCCGCCACAGCTGTACATCATCGAGCAGATAGATCGCGGTCAGCGTGCAGAGGGTAAATCCGACGAAGGAAAAGAAAGCGATGCCAAGCTCGAGCTGTGCCATGGATGCGAGTTTTGCCGCGCTTACAAACACGCTCACGAGGAATACTTCGATCATGTTCCACGATTTCAGTGCGTGCACCATGCGCGCCAGGCGTGGCGTCCAGGTTGAGACCCTCTGCTGGCGCAGCAATACGAGCAGTGCGCACTGTGACAGTAACAACAGCGCCGGTGCCAGGAAAATCAGCGTGAACACGATGCCGCCGAGCACGTCCTCCTGGTAACGAAAGAGTGCTAGCGCGCTGTCGAGCAACGTCATGGAGGTTTCTTTGCCCGAAGCGGAAAACGTCATAAACGGGTGAGTGGCGGACACGGATAGCAACACGAGTGCAGCAAAGGAACACGCCAGGGCAGCTTCAAAGCCGCGAGCGCGTTGCGTGGTCAAGCAATGGTCACAACGGGGACAGTACAGGGAGCTGTTCTGGGGCACGCCTTCCATGCGCCACAAGGTGTCGCATACCGGGCAGGCGTGCATCAGCCTTCGCTGCCCGTTTCGCGCCGCTGGCGGAATGCCTCACAGGCAGAGCCCGCGTTCATCGCGCGTTTCAGAAGACCTTCGGCGATGAGCGAAGCGCCGCCGGTGGACAACGCCGCGCCTACCGTCGCTCCGGTCTTTAATGTGCCGAGCGCGTCCACTGTGAGCCCTGGTTCGCGGATGGTGCCGCCCACCGCGAGAAACGACACCAGGCTGCCGGCGTTGATGCCCACTCCGGATTTGGCCGTTGGGGTGAAGGTGATCTTCAACCCCTCGGTCAGGAGGTTGGCGTTGCCGCTACCGGATATTTCCATCTTGCCGGTTTCCATGACCAGCTCATCCTTGCTCTCGAGCACACCGTCAGCAACCTTAAACCGCACCAGCGCACAGGCCAACTCGGTGGTTGGATCGTCTTTCACGAATGGGTTCAGTTTCTCCAGCGCCTGCATCACAAGGTCGGACCCGACGATCTCGATCAGATCGTTCTGCAGCATTGCGTCTTCGACGATGAGATAGATCTCTCCCGTGGCATTGGCGCCCATGTCTTTCGGGCTCGCGCCGGAAGTCGACAGATCTACGTACACTTCCGTAAGGCCGCCAGTGAGCTCCTCGGTTGGCACGAAGCCGAACGCTTCCAGCGCCACCTTGGAGAGCTCGAAGTGCAGGGTTGCTCGAACCCCTTCCGCTTGCTGGGCGAGCGAGCCATTGCCGGAGAAGCCGCCTTCGCCGAGCCGGCCGTCGAGCGCTGTGAGCGCAATCTCACCATCCGCGGCGTGTGCCTGCACCGAGAAGTCAGTGAATGCCGCGGATTGCAATTCAAGCGTATCTGCTGTGATGTCCACATGTGCCGTCAGGTCAGCCAGCCAGGACCAGTCCAGGGCTTCATCGCTCAGCAGCGGCCCCGTAGCGCCGGTATCTGCTGGCGGCTGGGCAGGCGCATGTGTGGGCGGCTCCCCGGTCAGCGGAACGTAGATTCGCTTGGCGCGGATGGTTGTATCAACGGCGATGGCTGGCGCAAAGGTGAGCGCTGCGGCCAGCGTCGTATCGTGGCTCGGCGTGCGTACCTGCGCTGAAGACAGCGTCACTTTGCCGGTTTCTGCTGTGCCCTTGGCCTGCGCTGAAAAGGGTGCGAGCTGTGACGGCTGATACAGCGCAGTCGGCAGGAATGCGGGCCATGTTTCTGCCTGTAGCTCCAGCTCGAAAGCACCGGCATCGGCGGCGAGCATCTCCACGGATGCGGAGACCGACAACGCGTCTACATGGCCCTCGAGAGAGGCTGCGTACAGGTCTCCCGTGCTGGACACTTCTCCGTCGAGCGTCACATCGATCGGTTCGTTGCCTGGCACTTCGATCTGTGCGCTCAGGCCTCTGAGCGTGCACTGGTCCAGCGCATGTGCGCAGGTGATTGAGCCGCTTACTTCAGACGCGCCGAGGTCGGGGGTTCGCAGCTCGAGATCTTCCAGATTGAGCTGCAGTTCCTGCTGCGTTGCCAGCTGACCATCGGCGGCGAGAGAGATATCACCGGCCAACGCTGCGTCGAGATTCAGTGCATGCGGGTGTGCGTGGCCGAGCCGCAGCTTCACATCACCGATCGTGCCCGCCACCTCGGCGGTGAACGCGCCGTCTGCGTTGCGGGCGGCGACCGCCAGCGTCTGATCGGCCACCTGCAGGGATTTGATCGTCAGGCTTTCAATGCCGAACAGCGGTGACAGATCAAGCGGTGAAGGACCGTCCTGCCCTGCGGGTTCTGGCGCCGTAGCGGTTGGCGACGTTGTGACGATCAGTTCATCGCCAGCCAAGGACCAGAACGGTTCCCCTCGCAGCCAGGCGGAGAGGTCTGCATCGATCGCCAGCGCCTTCGACTCGATATCGAAGCCTGTCCCCGCGACCGTCAAGCCCTGCAGGTTCAGCGACAAAGGTATAAAGCGCACGGCGGGTGAATCGGCATCAATGCTTGCTTGCGATTGCAGGCGGTTGACGATGTCGATGACACTTGCCGGGGCGAAGCGCGTGAGGATCGCAAGCACCGCCACCAACGCAAGAACGAACAGGATTGGATAAAGTAGCCACTTCATGGGGAGATGGTACCGCGACGCGGCGCTGATTCATCGTTCAAGGGGTGGGTTTGAAAACATTTTACGGGTTGGTCGCCTTATGAAGCATGGTCCTTACGTGCTGATACTGCTTGCGCTCTTCGCTGTGGTGTTCGTCGTCGGCGCCATAGAACCCCACGATCGCGCAGACTGGGCGCTGGAGAACGTGCTCGTGGGTCTGTGTCTGGTGGTGCTGGCGGCCTCCTATCGCGCGCTGCCACTGTCCAAGGTTTCCTACACGCTGTTGTTCGTGTTCCTCTGCCTGCACGAAGTCGGCGCCCACTATACCTATGCCGAAGTGCCCTACGATGTCTGGTGGCAGAGCCTCACCGGTAGCACCTTCAACGACATGATGGGTTGGGAGCGTAATCACTTCGACCGCGTCATCCACTTCGGCTACGGGCTGCTGCTCGCATACCCCATTCGTGAGGTGTTCTTACGGGTGGTTGGCGTGCGTGGTTTCTGGGGCTACTTTCTGCCGCTGGATCTGACCATGTCCACCTCCATGCTGTTCGAGCTGTTCGAGTGGGGTGCTGCTGAATTCTTTGGCGGCGACCTGGGTGTGGCCTACCTCGGCACCCAGGGTGACGTGTGGGATGCGCACAAGGACATGCTGCTGGCGAGTGTGGGCGCGGTCGTCGCCATGAGCGTGACGGCTATGATCAACCTGCGTATGCAGCGCGACTTTGCCGCCGAGTGGGCAGAGAGCCTGCGCGTGAAGCGAAAGGCGCCCCTTGGCGAGGTTGCACTGCAGCGCATGCGCTGGCGCCGTGATTAGCAGACAACAAGGCGTTATCCACGGATGTGGTGCGAGAGATCTCCCGTTAGCCCATGACGGATGGTACGTCGCTGGAAGTGCCAGCGGCCGTCGAGACGCACGCACTCATCGAAGTAGTGGCCGCTGAAGATGGGCTGGATCGGAAAGATGTTCGTAGCCTGGTACACCGTAACGTAGCTCTCCGCTCGTGCCGTTCCAGCGTTATCGTCCACGTCGATCTGCACGTTGGAGGTCGTGTGCTTGGTCTTCGTGGTGCCGTCATCGTAGACGATCACTGTGTCGAAGAAGTCGCGAATCGCCCGGCGCCCGCGATACTGCGCGCCTTCGAAGCCCCACTCGCCGTCCTCCGTAAACAGCTTGCTAAAGGCGTCGAAACGCGCAAGGTCGATGCAGAAGCAGTAGCTGTTCAGCAGGCGATGAATGGCGTCGTGATCCGTCATGTGTGCGTGTTCCAGTTTGTACAAGGTCGCCCGCACCAATGTACCCGCCGACCTGGTCCATTCCCACTTCATTCGCTTTTCCTCCGTGTTCCGTCGGTTCTTTCGCGTCCTGCTTTCGCAGACTGCAACCGTAGCGAGATGTTTGGGGCGCGCAATGTCGAGGGTACTGGGATTGGTTCTGCTGAGTCTGGCATCTGCCGGACATGCGATCTGCGAGGTGCAGCCGATCGGCGTAGAGCGCGGTTTTGACAGTGTGCGCAGTGCGCTTGATCTTGCCCACGAGAAAGTAGGCGCTGAGTCTGTGCGCACGGATACGGAGTTTGTGGGAACGGTAACGCGAGACAACGACGGCTATGGCATTACCTTCTTCAGAGGATGTGCAGGTGAGGACGGCTTCCGGCTACGGCTGGGATCTGTGCGGCAACTGGTTGCCGTTTGGCATACCCACGGACGGCCTGGCTGGCTGCGGGAGCGTTTCTCGTTCGAGGACGTCAAGCTGGTCCAGCAGCTTGGGGTGCCGATGATCCTGCTCCTGCCGGATGGTCGTGCGCGCGTTCTCAATGTGCGGGATGCACGGTTCGGAGGACGTCAGCGGCTGGTGCGGGTATCCGGTGTCGCGGGTCGTCCGTTACCAGTGCCGTGAAGCGGTAACCGCGCTTATGTAGGGTTTCGATGTACTGGTGCGGCGGCCGGTCCTCAAACGCACGGCGGAGTTGCACGATGCAGCGCGTGATGACTTCGTCCACCACGGGGCGGCCTCCCCAGACGGTGGCGAGGAGTGCGGCACGGGAAACCACCTCACCTCGGTGTGCGATGAGCAGGTTCAGCACCTGCGCTGTG
>JAUILW010000619.1 GCA_030432795.1 Gammaproteobacteria bacterium | reverse complement strand
CCACGCCGTGCGCTGCCGCGATGGCGCGTGCTACGTGCGCCACGTCTTCCACAAAGCACGACCACTCAGCCGCTTCCGGCACCTGGCACGGCGCGGAATCGCCGTGCCCTCGCGCGTCCATGGCGTATACGCGGTAGTGCGGCGTGAGACGGTGCGCCACCAGCGCCCAGGTGCCGGCGCAGAATCCGTTGGCGTGATGCAGCAGTACCGGCCTGCCGGTACCGCCGAAGTCGAGACCGGCAATACGTCGCGTGCCGCCGGCATCGGGGATGTCCCAATGCACGCGGGTTGGTTTGTTATCGCTCACATTCGGCAGCCCCCTTGCCTGCCAGCCGCCCGAACACGGCGCCGCTCGTCAGCCCCGTGCCGCCCGGATAGTTGTGATAGAAAAGCCCGCCCACCAGCTCGCCTGCGGCGTAAAGCCCGCTGATAGGCTCGCCCGCCTGATCCAGCACCCGCGCCGTGGCGTCCACATGCAGGCCGCCGAACGTGAACGTCACGCCGCAGGTCACCTGGTAGGCGGTGAACGGCGGCTCGCTGATGCTGCGCGCCCAGTTGGACTTGGCGGGTATGACGCCGTGTGTGCATCTGCCGTCCTTCACCGTCGGGTCAAACGCCACGGTGCTGTCGATGGCTGCGTTGAACTCGGCCACGGTCGCAAGAAAGGCCCGCGCATCGATGCCTTCCATGCGCTCTGCCAGACCTGCAAGCGTGTCGGCCTGCGTGCGGCTCACCTCGCGAATGCGGTACTCGTCACGTAACAAGCCGTCGCACTTGGTGTCGAACACCTGCCAGGCCACCTGGCCGGGTTGCTTGAGCACCTCGCCACCGTAGATCGCGTAGGTGTAGTTGCGGAAGTCGGCGCCTTCGTCGACGAAACGCTTGCCGTCGCGGTTGACGAGGATACCGAACGGGTAGGAGTGCTTCTGAAAACCGTCGCCTACCGAGAGGTCACCATACTCCGGTGCGTTGGCATCCCATTGCACCGCATGGCAGCCGCTCCAATGCCCGCGCACCGCTGCACCAATGCGCGTGGCCATGCGGATGCCGTCGCCGGTGTTGAAGCGGGTGCCTCGTACCCGCGCCAGGTCCCATCCTGGGCCGAGGTGACGCGCGCGCCAGGCGGCGTTGGACTCGAAACCGCCGCACGCCAGCACCACGGCGGATGCGGCGTACTCCTCAGTGGGTGTGCGCACGCCGCGCACCTCGCCGCGCTCGGTCATCAGCTCAGTACCCTGTGCGCCATACTGAATGGCGATACCGGCTTGCGTGCAGGCGCGTGTCAGCGCCTCGACGAGCCCCGGACCACCGCCCCAGGCCTCCACCGTCAACCCGCCCCAGAAACGCACACGGCCGTCCACCTCGAACGACTGGCGGCCGTACAGCGGCAGAAACCGCACCCCCTTGCCGCGCATCCACTGCAGCGTGTCGAAGCTACGTTCCACCAGCGCTTGTGCAAGCTCCGGGTCGCAGCGGTATTGGGTGACACGCCCGAGATCATCGTAGAACTGCTCCGCCGTGTAGGCGCCAAAGTCGGTGCGCGCGCGCTCCGCTTTGGTGAGTTCCGGCATCAGGGTCATCAGGTCATCCACGCTGCGATACACGGTGCGCATGGCGCCCGCGGTGAACCGTGAGTTGCCGCCGGCGAGCGGCTCAGGTGCGCGTTCCAGCACCAACACTTCTGCCCCATGCTCGCGCGCGCTCAGCGCCGCGCACAACGCCGCGTTACCTCCGCCCACTACCACTACCCTGCTCATGCGAAGGAACGTATCACGACGCGGGCTCCGGCAGGGACCCTTGCACCAGAAAGTCGGTGCGGGCGAACGAGATCACACGATCCTGGTACCTGTACTGCACGCGCTCCGTTCTGCTCTCACACAACACCTGCACGGGATGCTGGTGGCGGTGGGAGCGCAGCGCCGCGGGCGCGATGAGGCCGATGTTCTGCTCGCGCCCGGCGGTTCTGGCAGACAGGTAGACAAACGCCTGCACGCCGGCCCTTCGCATCGCGGCGCCAAGCGCCTGCGTGTCTGCATACCGGGCGGGGTGGCGCAAGAGCGACTCCTGGGCGGCGAACGGCGGCGCGGTGAGATCGACACCGTCCACCGTGCGGTAGCGTGCCTGAAACACCGTATGTTGGCTGATGACCCGGTCTGCCAACGGCTTGTGCATGCCCGCCAGAAACACGAACCGGTAGTACGCGGCTTCCGCGAAAAGCGCCGCGGTGGTTAACGCGCCGTAGAAAATACTGGGGCTGAACTCGTCGCCGAACCGCGAACCCCACGCCAGCGGCGGGTAACGCCACGGCGAGCGCAGCAGATAGTCGAAGTGCGCCGTGCCTGGCGGTAGCG
>JAUILW010000618.1 GCA_030432795.1 Gammaproteobacteria bacterium | reverse complement strand
CCTTCGATGTGCGCAACCGGGCGCGCTACCTGCCGGGTGCCAGCGCCTATTGAAGATGCCGGGCGGCGAGGCGATCAAGTGCCGTCCGGTCCAGTCGTCCGTCCAGACCGATGGCGATCATCGCGCCGTCCCCGGTATCGCGCTTGCGCACGCGTACGCTGCTTCGCGTGCCAACGAGCTGCACTTCCAGGCTTTCGTCAGCGCTGATGGGCACAATGCCTTTGGCGCGTAGAACCTCAGAGCCCATCGCCGCCAGGAAGGCTTCCACCGCTTGCCGCTTCTGCACGTGTGATGAACGAAAGCTCCAGCTCGCGTAGAGGGCATGGTCGCCTTCTGGGACAAACGGCCGATCAACGTGTGAGACACCGGTGATCAGCGCCATGGGCAGCTGCGCGTAGGTGGCGCGCACGACCGGCGTGCCGCCGGTCAATGTCTGCAGCCAGCGCTCGGTGTGGTTGGCATCTGCCTCGGTGATGAGGTCTGCCTTGTTCAGCAGGATCAGATCTGCCGCCTGTAGCTGGCGCCGTATGGTGTTTGCCACGTACTTGTCGTCCGCCTTGCGGCGCACCGTTTCTGCATCCGCCAGGACGATCACCGCGCCCAGCTCGAAACCCGGCATATGCCCGTACTGGGCGAGCTTGCCCACATCCGCCACGCCGCTGGCTTCGACGATGATGTGCTGTGGCTGCAGCGTCTTCAGGCGCTCCACCGCTTCGAGAAAGCCGTCGCTGAGGTTGCAGCACACACACCCGTTGGTCAGGTTGATCTGCTGCTCATCTCGGCTTTGCACCAGCCCTGCATCGATGTTGATGTCGCCGAAGTCGTTGATGAGGAGCGCGATACGCGCACCGTCGTTGTTCGCCAAAACGTGGTTCAGTAGCGTCGTCTTGCCAGCGCCCAGATAGCCGCCAAGCACGGTGTAGCGGATCATGCGCTCGCCTGGTGCTTCACCCCGCCCAGAACTGTGCCCCACACGGGAATGTCGCGGATGCGCATGGGTTCCACAGTGAGCGGGTCGTCGCCCAGCACCGCGAAATCCGCGCGTTTGCCGGCCTCCAGTGAGCCGACTTCGTGGTCCAGGTGCATCTGATAGGCGGCGGAGATAGTGACGGCGCGGAGCGCTTCATAGGCGCTGATTTTTTCCGTCTCGCCGAGTACCCGGCCTTTGGGTGTCACTCGGTTCACCGCGCACCACATGGTGTGCAGGGAGCCCAGCGGGGTGACGCCTGCGTCGGAGTGTACCGAGAACGGTACGCCCTCACGCAGCGCGGATGCGCAGGGCTCGAGGCCGTGAGCGCGCTCCGGCCCCACGGTGGTCTCATAGTGCTGATCGCCCCAGTACCAGAGGTGGTTGGAGAAGAAATTGGCGCAGAGGCCAAGCTTCGCCATCTTGCGCAGTTGTGCCTGCGTTGAGAGCTGCGCGTGGGTGATGGTGTGGCGGTGATCGAGCCATGGGTCCTCGCGCAGTACCTGCTCCACGGTTTCGATGGCCAGATCCTGGGTGAGGTTGCCGTTGCAGTGCATGTGTACATTCAGCCCGGCGCGATGGAAAGGCCTCAGCCAGTCGAGGAACTGATCCGGCACCGTCAGAAGCTGGCCGTGGTCGTCGCCGCGGTAGTAGCCGGGTGGTTTCAGCAGGGCGCTGAAGCCCTGGATGGAACCGTCGAGTACGAACTTCACGCCGGGAAAACGCAAGCGTTCGTTTTCTTGTGAACGCAGGGCGACGAACGCCTGTGCCACGGCGTCGAAGTCTGCTGCGGCACCCGGTATGGCGGGGATGTTGTACTGCACTACCCGCAGCGGAAAGTCCGGCTGGCTCGTGACGTTCTGCATCAGCGTCAGGAGCTTCGGCACGATGATGGATGACCCGGCGAGATCGGTGCAGGTGGTGATGCCGGCGTTGCGCGCCAGCGCGCCGAAGTCGAGGTGTGCCTGCTCGGTACCGTTGGCGAACATCACGGTGCGCAGGCCAGACCTGGCGAGCCCCATGGCCGGCGGTTCGCGCAGCTCGCCGTCGAGCTCGCCAGCGGCATCGCGGCCGAGCCCTTCTACGGCAAGATCCCGGGAGATGCCGTGATGGGCGAGCATGGCGGTGTTGACGGTGGCCAGGTGGCCGCTGGCGTGGTGCAGATAGATAGGCCGAGTTGTTGATACCTGATCCAGGTGTTGTCTCGTCAGCCGCGGCTGGTCCGGAAAGTAGATAGGGTCGAAGCCCACGGCTACCAGCGGTGCGTTCGGGTCGTCCATCGTCGCCTCCGCTGCCCTGAGGTTGTCGATGAGCGCAGCGTAGTCCCTCACGCCTGGCGCCACGCTGCCGTCGGCCCGCGGACGGTCGTAGAAGCCCACGTACGG
>JAUILW010000617.1 GCA_030432795.1 Gammaproteobacteria bacterium | reverse complement strand
CTGCGGGTGGCGGAGCTGGGCAAGTATGACGCCGAGACGGAAACCTGGGTAACAGCGCAGCCCTACCGGATCGGCGTGCTGCTATCCTCCTCCAACGCCTCGACCTGGACCCCGCATCAGGAGCGAGACCTGAAGTTCCGGCTGCTGGCGGCACGGTTCACCGAGACGACGCGCACCGTTGCGCTTGGGGAGATCACGGTCTCGGAGAGCACCGACTTCATCGCGCTGGCGGGTGTGGAGCGCATGTCGTCCGAAACCGATGTGACCTTCGTGCTGCGCGACAGCGGGGGTCAGGTGTTCCGCATGACGGAAGGGGCGGCGCTCAATCTGGCGGCGCGCGTGTCGGACAGGCTGAGCGTGGAGGCGGTGCTCTCGGGCTCGGAGCGGTTCACACCGGTTCTCTTCCCCGGCGTGCAGGTGCTGAACGGCGCGCTGGCCTCGGAGGCGGAGTATGTCAGCCGGGCAATCCAGGCGGCGGCGACGTTTGATGTCTCGGTCTATCTCGACACGCTAATCCCGCCCGGGGCCGGTGTGGCGGTATTTGCCGAGACGGATGCGGGCTGGTCGCAGCTGTCGCTCGAAAGCGGGCAGCCCATCGAGAACGGTCGTGAGGAGCGGCACTATGTCGGCGCAGGGCTTGCTGGTGTGGGCGCCGCCAACGTGACCCGCATCAAGATCGCGCTGTCGGGCACCCCCGCAGCGCGGCCGTTCGTCAGCGCCCTGCGCGCCATCCTAAAGTGAGGTGATGCATGAACAACACGGCAGCCACACAAGGCGTGACCCGGGACGAGCGCACCTCCGGGCGGGGCTACCCGCTCCCCCATCCTGACAACACGATGCAGGCGGACATCGAGCGGCTGCGCACCACGCTGGTTGCGGCTGACGCGGACGTCACGGCTCAGATCGCCGAGACACGGCGGCGCTGGGTGCACGACTTCATCGGACTGAAACTGTGAGGACCCCATGACAGACATGATGCTCCGGGGCGCGTTGAGCGCCCTCAAGACCAAGATCGAGGCGCTGGCGTCCTCGGAGACGGCCACGGCAGAAGACCTCGCGATGCTGGGCACGGCCCTTGAGCGCATCGCGGGCAAGACCACCGCCATCGAGGTGGAGATGCTCGGCGAGGAACAGCGCGCTGCCATCTCTGTTGAGGTCGCGACGTCTCGGGACAACGCCTTGCAGGCCATCGCGGATGCGCTGGCAGCGGCGGATGCGGCGATGGCCAACCACTTCAGCAGCATCAACGCGGCGGGGACGGCAGCCTTGCCACCGATCGCGGAGGCGCAAGGTGCTGCGCTTGTGGCTATCGTAACCGAGCGAGACGCGGTGCTGGCGGCGGTCGCCGCGACCACCGAGGGCGCTGTGGCCGAGGTAACCGAGACTGCGCTGGCAGCTGTGGCGACGGCCTCCGGCCTGACCGCGACCTCCTTCTTCTTCAATCAACTCTGAGGACCAGGCCCATGAGCATCCTTGCAAACCAGATGAGTGCCGCGGACACGGCGGTGGAGGTCCTGACCATCCCCACCGGCCGGCGGACCACCTTCAACATCAATGCAGTGAACACCGGGACCGACATCGCCACCGTCACCCTTTATGCGGCCTCGCGCGAGGCGGTGCGTGTGACCGGGCTGGCGGTGACACACGGCGGTGCCAGCTATGTCGCCATCCCGGACGTCACAATCGAGGGTGGCGGCGGCACCGGGGCCACGGCCACAGCCCGCATGATTGCAGACAGCATCACCCTCACGGACGCGGGCACCGGTTACGCCGTTGGCGACGCACTTTCGGTGGCCGTGACGGATCAGACGGCAGCGGTGATCATCGTGACCGACGTGGACGGCGCGGGTGCCATCCAAGCGGCTGAGCTGACCTCCGGGGGAGATTACGCGGTTCTCCCCGACAGCCCTGCACCGGTGACCGGCGGGTCAGGCTCTGGCGCAACCTTCGTGCTGACCTTTGCCGTGCTGAGCCTGACGCTGACCAATCCGGGCACAGGCTTCTCCGAGGCCCCAACGGTGTCGTTCAGCGGTGGTACTGCTGCAGCGACAGCCACGATCGATATCGTGCTCGAGCCCAGGCACATCTTCGAGCACGCCGTCGCGCTGAATCCCGGAGGGATCATTTACCGCACCGCGCTGATCCTTGGCCCCGGCGACAGGCTCTACGCACAGGCCGACACCGACACCGTGGCCCTGACCGCCTGGGGCGTCTCGGCGCTGATCTGATCTTACCCAGGCACAACACAGACATAGACCAAACGCGGCGGCAAAGCTGCTGCATAGACCTCTTGGTCTGAGACGAAACACACCCCAACAAAAAGGAAGCAATCATGCGCACGGTCTTTAACCCGG
>JAUILW010000616.1 GCA_030432795.1 Gammaproteobacteria bacterium | reverse complement strand
GCCTCCTTCCGCACCGCCGATGCTTACGTCAAAGTTGTGAACGAGGACACAATGACCACGGGAGAGGGCCTATACATTGATGACTTCGTGATAGAAGGATGTCCTTTGTGATGCGCCTCCCATTCGGCCGCGCAAAAGGAAAGTTCACGGGCGCCATTGGCGTCGAATTTTCTCTGGAATACCTGCACATGGTGCAGCTTGAGCACCGCAATGGTGAGGTGTGCCTGCGCGCGGCCAGATCTCTGCCGCTGGGTACGACCTTCGAGGAGCTGCTGCAGGATTCCGATCGGTTCCTCAGCCTCGTCAAGCGGGCATTGAAGAGCGACGACTTCACCGGTTCTCGGGCGGTTGTGGCGATGCCGTCAGCGTTGACGCGCGTGATGAGCGTCAATTACCAGATCAACGCCGGCCAGAGTGAGGCAGGCGCGATCGCTCAGCTGATGCGCGACCGAATCGGTGATGAGCTGGGAAGCTTCGTGGTCGACTACATGCCCATCAACAAGGAGTCCAACAGCCGGGACCGGGCCTCGCTCATCGCCATGTGCCGTAAAGATACGGTCATGCAGTACCTTGAATTATTGCGCAGAAGCGGCTTGAAGGCCGATGCCATGGAAATAGGCCCTGTAGCAATCAAACGCCTCGTGGATTCCCGGCATGTAGCTGGCGACGAGACGGCCTCGCTGGTGGTGAACTGCGGGCGTGCGAAGTCCTACCTGACGCTGATCTCCCGCCGGCGCATCCTCGCGGACGACGAGGTGGACTATGGTGAAGATTCTATTCTGCAGCAGATTTCCCGTGCGTTGGATGTAGATGAAGCGCTGGCTGTGAGTTTGCTTCACGACGCTGAGTTCGGTGCAGACAGACCGGACGACGAAACGCGCACGCTGCTGGAGATCATTCGTCCTGAGCTCAACAAACTCGTGCGTGAGATAGAGCGCGGGCTGATCTACGCAACGAGCGAAAGCCGTGGCCGCTCCGATGCCAATGTATATCTCATCGGTAGCATGGCGCGCTGGAAAGGTGCCGATGCGCTGTTGAGCGGGTTGGTAAATCACCCGGTGACGAAAATACCCGATCCATTGCAGCCGTTCCTGAGCGGCACCGAGGGGCGTTCCACGCCGGACGGACGCCCGGAGCTCGCGATTGCCGCGGGGCTTGCCTTGCGGGACTTCCATCATGTCTGAGTTCAATCTCGTACCCGAGGAGTTCCGCGCTCGAGAGAAGAAGCGTGGCGCGCTGACGATGACCGGGATCGCTCTCGGCGCGGTGCTGGTTCTTTCGGGTGCCGCCTACCTCGTAGTGGCCTCGCTGCTGGACAGCCGTGGCGAGGAGGTGCAGACGCTGCGTCAGCAGAAGGCATTGTCCATGCAGCAGCAGACCAAGCTCTCGGAGCTGCAACGGCGTAAAGAAAAGCTACAGACCGACATGCGTCTACTCTCGAGTCTGCGTAGCGGTGCGACGATGCCGGAGCTGGTAGCGGCCATCGAACAAGCGCTGCCGGGTGATGAGGTACGATTCGAAAACTGGCAGTTCCGGCGAGCCGGAATCCGCACGGAAGACGAGCCCGAAGCGCGCCCACCGAGCTACTTTTTCATCACCAGCGAGGAAAAAGACTTTCCCAAGGTATGGGAAAGTATGACCCACATGACGATACAGGGCGTGGCCAAAGACCACGGAGCGCTGTCGCGCTTCGTGCAGCGCCTGTTTCAGCAGCCGAATATCGACGATGTGCGCATTCAGCGCTCCGAGCAGGGCGTGCACGGCGTGACCTTTCACGTCGCGGTGGTGGTACGCAGCGCGGAGGACTTCTCATGATGGCGCTGCTGGACCAGCTCGATCTCCGGCAGTTTTACCTGATCGCCGGTTCGGTGCTGCTGCTCACGATTACTGCGCTCGTCATGTTCGCGGGCAAGCCGCTGTACGCGCAGTACGACGGTGTCGACACCGAGCTCGAGGGTTTGCGGTCGCTTGCGAATGCGCCGATGGACCTGGGCATTCAACCGTTGGAAGAAGAGGTGGCCAAGCTGCAGGCAACCCTCCAGGGTGACCTGCAGAATCTGCCCATCAAACAGCTCGAATCGCACATTATTTCGGCGCTGCAGAGCGCTTCTTGGCAGTACGATGTGAACCTCATCACGATCGAGCCCAAGACCGAAGAATTAGAGTTACCGTACCAGGAGCTGACCTTCCGGCTGCAGCTGGAAGGTGGCTACTTCAGCCTGGATGACTGGATGCGAAGCGTCTCCGAACAGCTCGGCTACGTGGTGTTCAAGGAATATTCGCTGAAGGTGAAAGAGGCCGGCTTGGAGCCGGTCATGAGCGCGCGCGTTCTGTTGAGCGCGTACCGCATGGAGG
>JAUILW010000615.1 GCA_030432795.1 Gammaproteobacteria bacterium | reverse complement strand
AAGAATCGCACTGCAAGCACCGGCGGGTGCACGCCATCTGCCACCAGCCAACTCTCCTCGGCAACCAACTCCGCGCGTGCCGGTGCCTGACTGAAGTGCACAGCCCTCGCCAGCCGCGCCTGCACGGTCCCCTGACCGTCGAGAAACTGCGCTTCGATCCTGCTGTCGCCTTCGGAGATGGGAACGTTCTGCCAGCGCGTAACCGCCACACCTCGAGCCGCATCCACCACGGTTCCTTCGAAACTCACGGCATCGACGAGCCTGCCGTCTACCACCAGTGCAGGGCGCCAGGATTTTCGGTGCGTGATCACCACTGACACCGACGGTGTTCGCGGATTGAATCGTTCCGGCGGCCAAACCATGGCCTCGGTGGCATCTGCAGATGCAAGCCAGTTGGCATCAAACTCCGGCATGGCAACTTCACCCACCGACGGCAGCGTATAGGGCAACGCGCCGGCCTTCGACGCCGGCAACGACACTTCCAGCATTGCCGGATCGCTGGACGATCGCTTGCCCCGGTCTACGGGTTCGAAGGCACGGCTGTGCCCTCGAATGGGCGCCGAAGCCGGCACTGCTTTGCCCTCGGCGACGATGTACAGTCGCTCGTCCGCCGCAGCGGGCAACGCCATGTTGGTCATGGCGTCGGATCGATGTTTGCCGTGCTCCGTGGTCAGCCAGACGCTGGCACGCGTTACCACCGGGCCGCCGTCGTCCGGTACCTGGGCATCGAACCGCAGCGCGTAGCGACCGCCGGCCGCCATGGCAGGCAGCGGCACCGTGAGCACGCCATCGCTCAGCTTCGGCGCTACGACACGGCCATCGAATCGAGCACTACCAGGCAGGTAACGGGCCCGTTCATCCAGCAACAGGGTAACGGAGCCGCGCTGTGCTGCCACATCACCCGCAGCCAGCTCCAGCGTATAGCGCACACGACCAGCCACTGCGTGCGCATGCAACTGCGTTTCCCACCGGTCGATGCGTGGCTTTGATCGCACCCGGAAGTGTTCCTGCCACAGCGTGCCGGGGCGCAGTTCGGTGAACCGCCCGCCGGGGTCGCCATTGCTGCGGCTGTTGCCGCGACAGGGTTCCACCGCGAAGCCATCGGGTATGCTGGTCGGGTCGAGCTGCACGACGTGGGTGCCGGAGGTCAAACCTTCGAAGTGGTAGCGCCCATCGCGATCGGTAAGCGCGTACGTGCCATCCTCGAGCAGCACCCGCACCCCCGCGATTCCGTCGCCAGCGCCATCACAGCCATCGCTCACCCGCCCGGAAAGAAACGCCTCCTCCGCGAACAACGCATCGCGTACCAGCACATCGGCGTAGGCGACGTTCACCTGTGTCAGGTTTGCCGCCGTGGCGGTTACCCGGTTGCGGGCGCTGCCCTGCTCAGCCTGTGTCGTGGCGAGCGCCACGTAGCGCAGCTCTGCAATGCCGGAGATGTTCTGTCCGGAAAGGTCAAACCGCAGATTTGTGCCGTCGGGTGACACCACCGGATCGTCGATCTCGCGCCCATCCAGGCGCGCGGAACCCGGC
Source organism: Gammaproteobacteria bacterium (assembly GCA_030432795.1). Taxonomy (GTDB): domain Bacteria; phylum Pseudomonadota; class Gammaproteobacteria; order Pseudomonadales; family Azotimanducaceae; genus SYFY01. The sequence goes on along the minus strand of JAUILW010000615.1, from coordinate 823 downwards.
CGATAGCGAAATCCGTGGGGCAGATCATCGATCACCGCCAACCCGATGAGAGGAGCACCAGTGTTCACGGCCTGCAGGCTGACAAGGTATTGCACCGACTCGCCCACGCTCACCACGTCACTACTCGCAGACTTGCTGAGAAACAGGCTTGCCTCACGCGGATCGAGGGGAACATCAAAAGCGCTGGTGAGGCCCGCAAGCTGCTGAAACGCTTCGCCCCGAGATCCCTCGACAATCACAAAGCGATTGTCTGCAAGCCCCGCAAGCTGCGCATCGGTGCGCACGGACGGAAATGCAAAACCTTCTGGCGGGACGACCTCGAACCGATAGGTGCCGGGCGGCAGATGGGGTACGTATACGCTGCCTGGGGGAAAGTCGTGTCGATTGCCGCCATCGTCCACGGCAGCGCCGCCGCTCGTCAGCGTGGCGGGGTAGCCGGTGGCTCCATCGCTGGCGAGCACGTTGGCCTGCTCGCCTGAGGTAGCATCAATGATACGCACCGTCGCGCCATCCACCGGCGCTCCGGTGGCGCTGGAAAACAGGGTAATCAACGGATCGAGCGTGCCCTCGGTGAGCACCACATCCGAGGCATCATCCGGATCGATATAGCGCACCGTCACGCGGCTACCGACGCTACCACCGAGCAAACAATCGGTGCTGCTGCCGGCCACTTCCCCGGTATTGAGCACACCGGTAAACACCCCGGTCGCTGTTCCCGTTTCCTGCAGGACAACTTCCTGGCTGTCCACTGAAGTCTGCACCTCGATGGTCACGCGCTCCCGCGCGAACGGGTCCATGTCCTGGTCGGCGTCTACCAACTGAA
>JAUILW010000614.1 GCA_030432795.1 Gammaproteobacteria bacterium | reverse complement strand
ATGATCCACCATACCGGTGTTGGCGTGTTCGCTGGCCTGCCCAATCCCTTTGAAGCCACGCGCTACCACTCCCTGGTGGTTGCCACCCAGGCGCTGCCGGACTGCCTGGAGGTCACCGCCTGGACGGAACGGGACGGCGAACGCGACGAGATCATGGGCTTTCGCCACACCTCGCTCGACGTCGAAGGTGTGCAGTTCCACCCGGAATCCATACTGACCAGGGTGGGCCACGATCTGCTGAAGAATTTTCTGGAGGGTTCACATGGACATCCCGGGTACGCTGGCGCGGCTGGTTGAACGCCAGGACCTCGACCGCGAGGAAAGCCATGCGCTGTTTCTCGCGATCATGTCCGGCGACGTCTCGCCGGCGCAGATGGGGGCGCTGCTCACCGCGCTGCGCATGAAGGGCGAGACCACGGCGGAGGTGGCAGGCGCCGCAAGCGCCATGCGCGCGCTGTCCGCCAGAGTCGAAGTGGACGCACCAAACCTGGTAGACACCTGCGGCACCGGCGGCAGCGGCGCGAAGCTGTTCAACGTATCCACCGCTTCCGCCTTTGCCGCCGCAGCAGCAGGCGCCCATGTCGCCAAACATGGCAACCGCAAAGCTTCGAGCCAGAGCGGCAGCGCTGACGTGCTGGAGGCGGCCGGAGCCAACATTCAGCTCACCCCCGAGCAGATCGCCCACTGTGTGCGGGAGGTCGGCGTGGGCTTCATGTTCGCTCAGGCGCACCACCCGGCCATGCGGCACGTGGGCCCCGTACGCGCCGACCTGAAGCTGCGCACGCTGTTCAACGTGCTCGGGCCGATGACCAATCCGGCGGGCGCCCGGCGACAGGTGGTCGGCGTTTTCGATGCTGCCTGGCAACAGACCATGGCCGAGGTGCTGCAGATGCTCGGCACCGAACATGCTCTGGTGGTACACAGCGGCGGGCTCGACGAGATCGGCCTGGCCGGGCCAACGCGGGTCGTGGAAGTGCGGGGTGATGCCATCGACACTTACGAGATCAGCCCCGAAGACTTCGGCATCGCCAGCGGTCCCACTGATGCGCTGACAGCCGACTCGGTGGACACGAGCCTTGCGCTGGTGCGCCAGTCGCTGCGCGAACCCGACAGTCGCGCCGCCGACCTGGTGGCCCTGAACGCCGGCGCCGCGATCTACGCGAGCGGCGTAGCCACTACGTTCGCCAACGGTGTTCTGATGGCGCAGGACGCCATCGCCTCCGGCCTCGCGCAAGAGAAACTCACTGAGTTTGTGCGTATCACGAGCCTCATGGCAGAAGAATGACAATCCTCGACGACATACTCGCAACCAAACGCGAGGAGGTAACGGCGCGTAAAGCCTTGCGCCCGGAAGCTGCAATTCGCGAGGCCTGCGCAGAGATGCCAGCATGCCGCGGCTTCGCCGAAGCCCTGCGGCGTGGCAGCAGGACACGCCCTGCGGTGATCGCCGAGATAAAGCGCGCCTCTCCCAGCAAGGGGCTGATCCGCGAGGCGTACGACCCGGCCGCCATCGCCGCGCGCTACGCTCAATCCGGCGCAAGTTGCATTTCCGTGCTGACCGATGAGCAGTACTTCCAGGGCGCGGATGAACACCTGCGCATGGCGAGGGCAACCGTGGACCTGCCGATCATCCGCAAGGACTTCGTGATCGACACCTACCAGATCACAGAGGCGCGAGCGCTGGGGGCAGACTGCGTGCTGCTCATTGCCGCCGCACTCGACATCATGCAGCTGACAAACCTCTTTCAGCACGCCAAAAACCTGGGTCTCGACGCGCTCATTGAGGTGCACAACCGCGCAGAGCTCGACGCCGCGTTGAGCCTTGGACCAACGGTGGTGGGGATCAACAACCGCAACCTGAAGACCTTCGAGGTATCGCTGAACACCACCATCGATCTGCTCGAGCACATCCCTCAGGGTGTGGTGCCCGTTACCGAGAGCGGCATTCGCACCGTGGAAGATGTGGCAATCATGCAGGCAGCCGGCGTACACGCGTTCCTCGTCGGCGAGGCTTTCATGCGGGCGGACGACCCTGGCGCTGAGCTTGCAGCGCTCTTCGGCTTATAACGCGCCGGCTCTTTTCAGCGCCCAGTAGCCGTTGACGAGCTGCGCCGGTAACTCCTCCGGCAGACAGTCGGCAACCAGCTGCGCCTTGGCGCCCAGTGATCGCCCAAGCGCACGCCGGCGTGCCCGGTAGCGGTGTGCACCAAGCACCGTCAGCGCATCATCGAACGTCACCACCGGCTGATGCAGCGCATCATCCAGCGCTCGTTCACGCAGGCTCGCCACAAGCACCGCGTGGCGTGAGCGCAGGAGTTCTACCGCCGGCTGCAGATCTTCATCAGACTGTCTGAGATTGGA
>JAUILW010000613.1 GCA_030432795.1 Gammaproteobacteria bacterium | reverse complement strand
AATCACATCATCGATGCGGATGCTCCATCCGCTGCGCGTGTGGTGCACAACTACTATGGCGGAGGCGAAGCCTTCCAGAACATCCCCACAGACATGATGGACGCCGTCGATAAAGCGGATGCTGCGCAGTTCAATCGAGACGAAATTCTGAACCCCACGGGGTGGGTTCTGTTGAACTACCTGATGGACAGCCGCACAGGCCTCGGACGCTTTCGCGACTTCAGAATCTCGAATTACGAGTTGATGATGCAGCTGATCGACTGCTGTCGGGAGCATACGATCGACGAAATCCTGCAGCTGCCGGATGTGGTCGAGCGTGTGGAACTCTACAACGCGCATCGTGAACTATTTGAAGACCAGATCCGCCGCTGTTCCACGGTGCACGACAATCTGGTTGTGCTCGATCTCACTGAAGAGCAGACCATCTACGCCGGTAACCGGTTCATGATCTATGCGCTCTATCCGGAATGTAACATCTCTATCCATAAGATCTGGGGTTTCCGGAAGCAGAACATGGTGTTCGCAGTTGGCAAGTCGATCCTGGATCGAAGTTCGAATACCAACGTGGGCGAGCTTTGTCTGCAATACGGCGGGGGCGGTCACCAGGCGGCCGGAACCTGTCAGATTGCGATCGGGGATGCCGATATCGTACTGCGTGATCTGATACGCAAGATCACTCACGACGGATAGACGATCGTACTCCGGCGCAATCATCGCTGGCGTCGCGCGCGGCATCGTTTGCCTGAGCTGCATGCAAAGGCCTTGGAGTGCTCGTCGAGAGCGGGTCAGCTAAGGCATTCGATGCTGATGGATACTCAGATCGGCTAGGGCAGCTTGAAACGTCGTTACGTCGCCTGAATCGCCGGCAGCACTTGGTGCACGAACAGTGCATCGCTGAGATCGAGGTGCATCATCTCGATGCCGATCTCGCGAAACTCCGCCACCCGCGTGAGTATCGCCTCCGGGCTGCCGATCAGCCCGCTGCGGAAGCCTTCGTTGGTATCGAGCAGTGACAGGGCATCGTCATCCGACCACATACCGGAAGCACCCGCGACGCGCTGTTTGCGCCGGGCGGCGAGTGCCGGGTCGATGCCGGCGATACGGCGGTCGATCTCGCGTGCCGCTTCGACGTCGGTGGCTCGACATAGTGGTGCTGCGTAGAGGGCGAAGCGCAGCTCGCGACCGTGCGCTGCTGCTGCGGCTCGAGCGCGACGCACGATGCCATCGATCTTCTCGGGAGGGCCTCCGTTGAGAAACATCCAGTCGGAGTGTCGGCCTGCCATGGCAAGCGCTGCGTCGCTCTGACCGCCCTGAAATACCTGCAGCGGCTGCTGGGGTCGCGGTTCGAGCTGCAGTCCATGGGTCTCGTAAAAGCGGCCGCGATAGTCGAAAGGCGATTGCTCCCAGGCGCCGCGCAGCACCTCGATAAACTCTGCGGAACGGGCATAGCGCGTATCGTGGTCCAGCGCATCGATGCCGTACATGGAGAACTCCTCCAGGTTCCAGCCGCTCACCAGGTTGATGTGCCAGCGACCGCCGGTAAGGGCATGCATGGTCGCTCCCCACTTGGCGATGGCCGTTGGCTGGAAAAAGCCGGGGTGAATCGCTGTGACGAGCTGCAGATGCTCGCTGTGCGCGGCGAAGAAGCTGGTCATCGCCAGACAATCCAGCGACGAGGCTTCGATCTCTTCGCCCGAGCCCCACCAGCGCTGGGCGATGAGCAGGTGGCTGATGCCGAGCTGTTCGAGTTTCTGCACGTAGTTGGCTGCCATGGCACGCAGCTGCGGGGTGTCGGGCGGCGCGCCGCCGCTGCGCGACGATGCAACCTGTGGTCCCTGAAAAACAGTGGGCGCCCAGGTGCAGGTCAGCATGTCAGGACCGCGCCACGGGTGTCATGAGGTAGCACAGGCAGTCCTGGCGCACGACCTCGGGGTCGGTGGTGTACATGGCGGGCACGACAGGCTCGCGGAAACGGATATGGGAGCCATCTTTATAGAAGTAGTTGTCTGTTACGTCACGGTGTGTGGGGTCGAGCACGCGCAGCACATCCCCAAGCGGGGCTTCGCTGCAGGCGAATTCGCTGTGCGCCGGCACGGGGTGGAAATTCACCGCCTCCATGCCGCCGGTCAGTTGCAGCTCGCAGCGGCTGCCGTCGAACGAGAAGGATGTGTCGTCAGTGATGTGCACGCGCGCCAACGCCCGGTACAGGGTGAGGTTGCGGTGATCCTCCGGCAGGGGCGTATCCACGACGGCGCGGCGCAGCAGGTCTTCCGCCAGGTCGTCGCTGTGCGGGTCATTGATCGGCCCGACTTCCACCGCGATGGACGGACAGTGGTGCTGTAGCGCGCGGCTGAGCACGGTGTC
>JAUILW010000612.1 GCA_030432795.1 Gammaproteobacteria bacterium | reverse complement strand
GCGATGATGCTGAGGTCGCGTATACCGTTCATGGCCATGTTGAGTGTGCGCGGGATGGGTGTGGCTGTGAGGGTGAGCACGTCCACCTCGGCGCGTAACGCTTTGAAGCGCTCCTTCTGACGCACGCCAAACCGATGTTCTTCGTCGATGATGACCAGGCCCAGATCCTTGAAGCGAAAGCCGTCGCTCAGCAGTTTGTGGGTGCCGATGACGATGTCTACGCGACCGGACTCGATGCCCTGTTTGATGGTTTTCACCTCTGCATCGCTCTGCAGCCGGGACAGCATCTCGATGCGGACCGGCCAGTCCGCGAAGCGATCGCTGAAAGTCTCGCCGTGCTGGGTGGCAAGCAGGGTGGTCGGTACGAGCACAGCAACCTGGGCGCCGTTCTGCACCGCCACGTAGGCTGCGCGCATGGCGACCTCGGTCTTGCCGAAACCCACGTCGCCGCAGATGAGCCGGTCGGTGGCCTGCGGGCTTGCCAGGTCGCTGAGCACGGCGTCGATGGCGGCCGCCTGATCGGCGGTGAGATCGAATGGGAACTGATCCACGAAGCGCTGGTATTCCTCTTCGGCGGAGGCGAACACCCTTGAGGTGCGAAGCGCCCGACGTGCATAGATGTCCAGCAGCTCCGCCGCCACGTCCACGGCCTTCTCGGCAGCCCGTCGCTTGGCCTTTTCCCACTGGTCCGAGCCCAGGCGGTGCAGGGGCGCGGTGCCTTCCTCCGCGCCGGTGTAGCGGCTGATCAGATGCAGAGAGGCCACCGGTACGTAGAGCTTGGCGTCGTCGGCGTAGCAGATGGTCAGAAACTCGTGCCGCGCGCCATCGATGTCCAACGTCTGCAGACCCTCATAGCGGCCGATGCCGTGCTGCAGGTGTACCACCGGCGCGCCGGGATTGAGCTCGGTGAGGTTGCGTACGATCTGATCCGGGTCGACCACGCGGCCACCGCGGGTCTGCACCGACTGGCTCTGCGGTGCGGTGCCGAGCAACTGTGCTTCAGCGAGCACCACGAAATCGTCGAACGCCGTGCTGCGGTCGATGGCAGCGGTAACGATGCCGAACACATCACCGGATTCGAGAAAGCCGCTGAGCGTGTCGTGCTCGGCCGGCGGCATGGAGGCGCGCCCCAGGTGTTCGCTCAGAAGCTCGCGCCGCCCGGCGCTCTCGGCCACGAACAACACCGGCACGTGTATGTCGCGCAGGTAAGCATCCAGCGCCGAGGCAGGCTTTTTCAGTTTGGCGTTGAAGCGGATATCGGCTGGGGGCGCGCTGGCGAACGCCACCTCGTGACGGCCGTCGCCAGGCGCTTCCTGCCAGCGAACGTCGGCGTGGGGTTTGCGTGCGTTGAACCACTCGGCCTCCGACAGGTACAGAGCCTGAGGGGGCAGTAACGGACGCTCCACATCATGACGCAGGCTTTCGTAGCGCTGCTCGACGTCCGCCAGGAAATGCGGGATGGCTGCGTCCACTTCGGCGTCCTGCACCACCACGGTATTGGCCGGCAGGTAGTCGAACAGCGTGGCCATGTGCTCGAAGAAGAAGGGCAGGTAATACTCCACGCCGGCCGGCGGCAGGCCGGAACTGACGTCCTGATACACGGTGCAACGGCGCACGTCGACATCGAAAGTGTTGTGCCAGCGGTCGCGAAAGCGCGTGATGCTGGCGGCGTCGAACGGGAACTCCTTGGCTGGCAGCAGCTCGAGCTGCTCGAACGGCTGCACCGTGCGCTGGGTTTCCGGGTCAAAAAAGCGCAGCGACTCGATCTCATCGTCGAAGAGATCGATGCGCACCGGGAAGTCGAGCCCGGACGGGAAGATGTCCATCAGCGACCCGCGCAGGGCATACTCGCCTCGGCTCGTGACCACGTCTGTGGCGCGGTAGCCGGCCGCTTCGAGCAACAGTCGATGCGCTTGCGCGTCGAAACGCCCGCCAGTGGCGAGCGACAGGCTCTGGCCGCGCACGAAGCCGGTGGGCGGCAGGCGCTGCAGAAGGGTCTGTACGGGTACGATCAGCACCCCGCTGGTGGTGTCGGGCAGCAGGTGCAGCGTGCGCAAGCGCTCGGAGGTAATGTCCTCGTGCGGCGAAAACGGGTCGTACGGCAGCGTCTCCCAATCGGGCAGCGACAGGGTGGGAAAGCGGTCTTCGCCGAACAGGCGAACCTGCTCGCGCAGCCGTCGAGCGCTGGCGGAGGAGTGCGCAATGGCAAGCACCAGGCCGGCGCCGTCGGCGTGCAGGCGTTGTGCTGCGCAGGCGATGGCGCGGGCCGCGGCAAGCTCCGTGAGGCCGGACCACACGCGGCGTTGGCCAGGCGGGGGCAGGTGTTGTGCGGCCTGTGCTACAGAGGCCTTTTCTTTGGTGTCGA
>JAUILW010000611.1 GCA_030432795.1 Gammaproteobacteria bacterium | reverse complement strand
GCACCACGTCCACCTGATCCGCGGACAGGCCTGCCTTGTGCAGCGTGTCGTCCACCGCTTCGGCTGCCTGCTGCAGGAGATCGGCGATCAGCGCTTCAAAGTCAGCCCTGGCCAGCGTCACTTCAATATCGAGCTCCGGAATGTCCAGCACCGCCTCTGGCTGATCGGACAGCGCAGCCTTGAAATCCTTGATCTTCTGAAACACCTGGTAGCTGGCGTTTCTCTGGATGAGGTCGCGTAACCGCTCGAATTTTCGCGCACCCGCATCACCCTGGCTGATGCGGTCCATCACCGGAGCGGTGTACTTGTTCTGATTGAGCGTGTACGTCACCGCCCAGTTCACCAGCAGTTCCTCGTAGTCCTCGAACGGGAAGCGGGTTTCGATCTCCCGATCCATGCCCCGCCGCCGCCAGTATTCGCCTTTGCCCAGCAGCGGGAAGAGCAGTGTACGGAAGAGGCGCTGGTCGATGTGGTCGCCGCCGAGGCCGATACCGTGCGTGGTCACCACATCAAAGTGGCGCCCGACCCGTTTCAACACGCACAGGTCGAGCGTGCCGCCGCCAAAGTCGAAGGTGAGCAGATACTCTCCTTCGGACTGCTCCGCATGCAGATAGCTCACCGCCGCAGCAATGGGCTCGGGGTAGAAGTGTTGCTCTTTGACCCCCGCATACTTGTAGGCCTCCGACAGTCTCGATAGCGCCAGCTTGTTGCGAAACTCATCGCGGCCTTCGAAGTTCACCGGATGGCCAAGGTGCGCCGAAACAACGGCACCCACCTGATCTTCCACGGATTTGCGCATGCGCAGCAGCAGCGGCGTAATGAGAGCAACCAGACGAAACGGATGATCGAACACCATGAGGCGCCGCACCCGCTCGTCCCCAAGAAGGCGCTTGGTGCCTCGAAACAGCCGGCCTTTGAGACCGCTGTCAGTCAGCGGCAGACCGTAGATCTTGGTGGTGGAGGTATCCACAGCGGCTGGCTCATCGCCGCCATCGTTCTCCACAAACTGGCTCGTCTCCGCGATGACCTCGGGGATCATCTCCACCGTTCGGCCGGTGTTGTCTTCGATGTATCTCTCGATCGCCCGATATCCGGTGTCGGTCTGCAGAGCCGAGTCGATATAGGTGGCCGACGGCATGATGGCGTCGTCTGCTTCGAGCTGCACGAGCAGTACACGCTCGCCGTCAAATACCGCCGCGGCAGAGTTCGTTGTGCCAAAGTCGATGCCGATACCGAGTTTGCGGGCCATCAACGTGCGTCCGGGTAGCGAAACGCCGCCAGATACTCCGGCAGCGACACGCCTTCCTTGAGATCTGCTGCCGGCTGCGGCTCGCCCACCTGACGCGACAGAGGCAACACGCCGGCCCACACATCTGCCTGCAGGTCCCCCGCATCATCCACCGGCCCACCGGTGCGCACCTTTGCCACGCACTCATCGATGGCGAGTGCCACCGCAGTGGTGGCCTCCAGCTCCTGTGCGGTCGGCTGGCGAACCTGCGCGAGATGGCCTGGTACCAGGGCCTCGACAAACGCATCCAGCACCTGGCGGTGCGCCTCGCCGTGCACGACCTGGCCGCGCCCGTAGAGGGTGACGGATCGGTAGTTCATGGAGCAGTGAAAACCGCTGCGCGCCACGACAACGCCATCCACCAGCATGACCGACATCGTCACCAGGCCGCCGGCCTCCATGTGACGCAACAACGCGCTCTGCCGGTTACCGTGCAGGTACACGCGATCACCCTGACGGATGTAGAGCGTGGGCACGATGCGGGGTTCACCATCTGCCACGTAGGCAACGTGGCAGACCATTTCCCGATCGAGAATGTCACGGATGACATCCGCCTCGTACACCGCGCGACGGGCATTGCGCCGCAACCGTGCGCGCTCGCTCGGTGCGCTCATCAGCCGGCAACGACGAAGTTGATCAGTTTTCCGGGCACGAAGATCTCCTTTTTCAGCGTCTTGCCCTCCATGAAGCGTTGTACGTTCTGTTCTACCCGTGCGGCGGCGAGCGCATCATCCTTGCCTGTATCAGCAGCCACCTCGATGGTCGCCCGCAGCTTGCCGTTCACCTGCACGGCGAGCGTCACGGTGTCAGCGGCGAGCTTGGCTTCGTCATACTGGGGAAACGACGCCAGAGCGAGCGACTGCTGATGCCCGAGCCCGGCCCAGAGCTCCTCCGCAAGGTGCGGCGCAAAAGGCGCAAGGATACGGACGAACGCATCGAGCCACGCGCGCGGCAGGGCGCTCGCCTTGGTAGCCTCGTTGACGAACACCATCATCTCGGAGATGGCGGTGTTGAACTTCAGGCTCTCTACCGCTTCAGCCACCTTCTTGATGGCGCTGTGCAATGCCCGCTCGAGCTCCGGCA
>JAUILW010000610.1 GCA_030432795.1 Gammaproteobacteria bacterium | reverse complement strand
GGCTACTTCGAGGACAATCCGAATCCGGAGTTGAAGATCGACCCGAACGATCGTGCCAGTCTCTACCGCCTGCTCGACATGTACACCCTGCAGGCGCGGCCGTACCGCTGGCGCTTCAATCTGAAGACCGGAGCAACCCGCGAGGGTTACCTGCACGATGAGGTGAGCGAGTTCGGCATGATCAACCCGGCAGTAGCCGGTAAACCGTATCGGTATGTGTACGGCGCGCGTTTCAAGCCCGGCTGGTTTCTGATGAGCGGCTTGGAGCGTATGGATGTGCATACCGGTGAAAAGCAGGTGTATGAGCTGCCCGATGGCGTGTACCTGAGCGAAAGCCCCATGGCGCCGCGGCTCGGCTCAACCGCCGAGGACGACGGCTACGTGGTGACCTTTGTTACCGATATGAATCAGGATGCCTCGTTTGCCATGATCTTCGACGCCCGTGACATCGCCAGTGGTCCGTTGGCGGAGATCCGCCTGCCGGAACGCATCTGCGTGGGTACGCACTCCTACTGGGCTGGGAGAGGGACGTTCCAGCCCTGACTGCCATATGCCGCTGATACAGTTACAGGATGCCCAGCTTGCCTTCGGCCATGTACCGTTGCTGGATGGCGTGGATTTCACGGTGGATGGCCGCGAGCGGGTCTGCCTGGTAGGCCGCAACGGCACCGGAAAATCCACGCTGCTCAAGGTACTGCGCGGCGCCCAACCGCTCGATAGCGGTCGTATCTTTCGTACGGATGGCCTGCGTCTGGCCACGCTCGAGCAGGAAGTGCCGAACATCGGCAGCAGTACGCTGTTCGAAGTAGTCGCCTCCGGCCTCGGAGATCACAGCGGGCTGCTCGCTCGATACCACCGGGCGAGTGAAGCATTGGCGGACGGCGGTGAAGCGGCCCTTGCGGAGTTCGGTCGGCTGCAGGCGCAGATCGAGGAGGCAGGTGCCTGGCAAGGCTCCGAACGCGTGGATGCGGTGCTCAGCCGTCTGAATCTGCCGGGTAATGCGCGCATGAACGCGTGCAGCGGTGGTGTGAGACGACGCGCCATGCTCGGTGCTGCGCTGGTGGCGGAGCCGGATCTCCTGCTGCTCGATGAACCCACCAACCACCTGGACATAGAGGCCATCCAGGAACTGGAGGAGGCCATGCTCGGTTTCGCCGGGGCGGTGGTGTTCGTCACCCACGACCGCACGTTCATCGATCGCCTGGCTACGCGCATCGTCGAGCTCGATCGAGGGCTGCTCAGCTCGTTCCCAGGCAGCTACGCGCAGTATCTGCAACGCAAGGCCGCGATGCTCAACGCGGAGGCGGAAGCCAACCGCCGGTTTGATCGCCAACTCGCAGAAGAGGAAGTGTGGATCCGGCAAGGCATCAAGGCGAGGCGCACGCGCAATGAAGGCCGTGTGCGCCGGTTAGAGGCCATGCGGCAGGAACGCGCCTCTCGGCTCGATCGGCAGGGCAGCGTCCGTATGGCGGCAGGTGCGGTGGAGCGCTCTGGGCTGTTGGTGGCGGAAGCTGACAAAGTGACGTTCAACTACGGTGACTCGTGTGTGGTGCGCGATTTCTCCACAACCATTCAGCGTGGTGATCGCATCGGTCTTATCGGCCGCAACGGCAGCGGCAAGAGCACCCTGCTGAAATTGCTGCTCGGTGAGCTGCAACCCACCAGCGGTAGCATTCGCCTCGGCACACAGCTGAAGGTTGCCTACTTCGATCAGGAACGGGCGCAGCTCGATGAGGAGGCGAGCGTTCGGGACAACGTCGCCGAAGGCTCGGACACCATCACCGTGGGCGACAAGTCGCGGCACGTTGTAGGGTATCTCGGCGACTTTCTTTTTGCGCCGGCGCGCGTGCACTCGCCGGTGAAGACGCTGTCCGGTGGCGAGCGTAACCGGCTGCTGCTCGCCAGGCTCTTCGCCAAACCGGCAAACCTGCTGGTGCTGGACGAGCCCACGAACGACCTCGACGTGGAGACGCTGGAGCTGCTGGAAGAACTGCTCTGCGATTTCTCCGGCACGCTGTTACTGGTAAGCCATGACCGGAGCTTTCTCGATCGCACGGTCACCAGCACCATGGTCCTGTCCGGAGACGGCCGCGTGCATGAGCATGTTGGAGGCTACAGCGACTGGCTGCGATTCAGTGAAAGCGTGCATGCGCGTGAGGAGCAGGCTCCGGAAGATCACACGCCTCTGTCAGGATCCAACCCTGAGACGCCCAAGGTGCCCGCTGCGTCCAGCCAGCCGCAACGGCGCAAACTGAGCTACAAGGAGCAGCGTGAGCTGGACGCTTTGCCTGGTCAGATCGAGGCGCTGGAAGCGCGCCAGGCGGAGCTGACCTCGCAGACGACGGATCCCGCCTTCTACGAGCAGCCGCAG
>JAUILW010000609.1 GCA_030432795.1 Gammaproteobacteria bacterium | reverse complement strand
AAAAGCAGCTCGAGGTGCGGCAGATCCTGGTGATGACGTTTACTCGGGCAGCCACACAGGAGCTGCGCGAACGCATCCGTGTACGCCTCACCGCTGCTGCTGCCATCGCCGCAGATCCTGGTCGCCTAAATCCTGACAAGTCAGACGACGTGCTGGCCGGCGCCATCATCGCCCGTGCCGAAAGTGATGAACCGCGAGCGGCAATCGCCCGCCGCCTGCGCGAGGCGGCTGCACGCATGGATGAAGCGACCATCAGCACCATCCATGCGTTCGCCCACGCTGCTGCGCGGGAGAACGCTTTCGACTCCGCACTACCGTTCGACCGCGGCACCCAGGTGGACGATCGGGCGCTGCATCTGCTGGCGGCCACGGACTACTGGCGCAGCCGTGTCATTGGCCGAACTCCGGCCGAGGCGCAGCCGATGCTTGAAGAGTGGGCGTCACCGAAAAAGCTGTATGACTCTCTGAAGCCAATGCTCGATCGGCCGTATGCCTCGCTGCAGGTAGACGAGGGATTACCGGGTCGGTTGCGGCAGTTGTGGTTTGCGGAGTCTGATGCACTTCGCGGCATGCTCAATGCCGCCTTTAGCGACAACCAACTTTGGGGCGGCCGCAAGCTCGATCAGGCCATTCGACGAGCTGGCAATCCCGATGCCTGGATGTCGCAACTGGCGGAGGGGATTGTCGGTGATGCTGCGACGTATCCTGTAGTGCCAGACTGGATCGGCGAACTGGCCGCCACGCCTGGTAAGTATGTGAAGAAAGACTACGTTGACAGGTTCCGCCCGGACCAGCTGGAACTCGTGCAGGCCATGGCGAGCGCTGTCGGCCTGCGCCGTAGCCTCATGCTGCTGAATGCCCTGCGCGCGGTACGGGCAGCGGTCCACGAGCGCAAGCAACGCGCGCGCCAGTTCAGTTTCAACGACATGATCGAGGCACTGCATGCCGCGGTGATGGACGCCACGCGCGGTGCAGCGCTGTGTCAGGCATTGTTCGATGCGTGGCCGCACGCGCTGGTGGATGAGTTTCAGGATACGGACCCGATCCAGTACCAGATTCTTCGCCGCATCTATCAGGAGCGGGAAACCGGCAGCCTGGCGATGATTGGCGACCCCAAGCAGGCAATCTACGCATTCCGCGGCGGTGATGTGTTCGCTTATCTGCAGGCCGCCCACGACGCCGCGGGCCGCTACAGCCTGGATACCAATTATCGGTCCACCGCTGGCGTGCTGCGTGGCGTGCAGGCGCTGTTTGAAGGTGCCGGTGCGGCAACCGATGGTGGGGCGTTCCTCATTCCGGAGATCGCCTTTCACGAGGTGCGCAGTGGCCGTGATGATGGTGACAAGGTGATCTACGTGGATGACGTGCCGCTGCCGGCGGTCAACGTGTGGAATGTCGCGCCCGAGCAGCAGATCAAGACACCCCAGGCCCAGGGGCTGTTGCTCGATGCGACGGTGGCGCAAATCTGTCGGCTGCTCGATGGCAGTGCCGGTTACCGATATGCGGATGGGAAATCCCGGCAGCTGCTGCCTGGCGACATAGCGGTGCTGGTCAACTCCAACGCCCAGGCCGCCGATGTGCAGCGGGCGCTGTCGGCGCGTGGTGTGCCGTCAGTCTGTGTGCATAACGCCAGTGTTTTCGCCAGCGATGAAGCACACGACCTGCTGCTCGTGCTTCGCGCAGCGGATAGCGCCGCCCATCCAGACACGGTGCGAGCGGCGCTAGCGAGCAACCTGCTGGGGCTGCGCCTCGGGGATCTGCTCGCCCTGGGCGACGATCTGGATGCCTGGCAGATGCGGGTGACACGGTTTCAGATGGCGCATGACACCTGGCGCAGCCGCGGGGTGCTGGCGATGCTGGAGCCGCTGCTGCAGGAGGCGGCGCCCCGTGTGCTGTCGCTGGAGGATGGCGAGCGCCGCATGACCAACTACCTGCAGCTGGCGGAACTGCTTGCCGGCGCGGAAGCGGAGACCTTTGGCGTGGCAGGGCTCATCCGCTGGCTGGGTGAGCAGATTGCCAACACCGAAGACAATGCCGCGGATGAAGCGCAGCAGCTTCGCCTGGAGTCCGACGACGATCTGGTGCGCATTGCCACCGTGCACAAGGTGAAGGGATTACAGTTCGGCGTGGTGTTCATGCCGTATGCTGCGTTCATGAAACCGGGCAATGAGTCCGAGCCCTTCCTGCACCACGACGAAGACGGCACTGCGGCGTTCAGCCTGACTGACGCGGCTAAAGATGGGGCGATTGTCGAGGCGCGCGCGGAACGCCTGCGTTTGCTGTATGTAGCGCTCACCCGCGCTGAGCAGGCCTGCTTCTTCGGTTGGGGAGCGATCAACGCCACGCAGAACTCGGCCCTGGCCTGGCTGCTGCATGGCG
>JAUILW010000608.1 GCA_030432795.1 Gammaproteobacteria bacterium | reverse complement strand
AGCTGTGGCCAGCGTTCGGGCTCTACAGCCGTCGCGTAGATCTGATCAACCACCTCCCAGGTCGCAGAGGGTTGCGCGGCGAGCGCCTGACGGATGTGCAGGTTCACGCATCTTCCCCCGTCGGCGCTGGGCGGAATAGCAGGGGGAGGTCTGCATACACCCGACCGACCAGCTCCGCCTGGCTATGGGTTGCCGTTTTCTTTGTCACGCTCTTGAGTTGCGCACGCAATGTGTGCCTCGAGACGTTAAACGACTCCGCAAGTTCCTGCAGCGTCGCACCCTGTACAAGCCCAATGACCAGGCGTGCTTCTCGACTGGTCATGTCGTAAAAGCTCACGAGCACCTCAGACTGCAGGTGTATGAGATCCTTGCTATGGCTGCACAGCAGCAGCGCGTAGCGACGGCCATCGGGTTCCAGGTAATGAGCGGACGAACGCTCAAGGCGTTGGCAGGAAACGAACACCGGCTGATCTGGATTGCCCATCACCAGGAATCTTGAACCCACGCCGTGTTCGACTTCGGCGAGCGCCGATTCGAGATCAGCACGTTGGCCATCGTATCGGCAACGGAGCACGCCGGTATCCAGCTCGAACACGCCGGTTTCCCGTGCGATGTTGCGCGACCGGCGATTGCACTGCACCACGCGCAGGCCGTCGAGCACGACCACTCCTACACCCAGGGAATTGGTGAGGTTCTCGGCAATGTCCAGCGGATCAGACGTCTGGCGATCCACAGACACCGCGCGCTGGATATGCGGCAGTAATACCGCAAGCGCCGCATCGTCCACGGGCATACCTGCACGTGGCACGGCACGCAGCGCCAACTCATCGCTCACGTGATAGCCAGTCGGCACGGCCTCGCTACGGTGTTCGAGCACCAGGCTACGCGCACGCACGAGAGTTGCCGCGCGATCCAGCCAGCTCTGCCAACTGCGCCCGCCGAGCGGAACGTCGTAGACATCGGCGATCAACGCATGGAGCGATTCAGATTGCATGACTTCTTTCCACAGCACGGAGAATACCCTGAATCGAGCACCAGTCCACTCGAAGGGACGTATCGCGGCCTGCGTCAGTCACGGAAGATCCTGCAGGAGAATTCACGCTACGCGCTGGATTGGCAGCAGACCTAGACGGCTGCAGCCTGAGCCTCCTCGACAGCGATGCCTGACCCTTCCTCAGGCGCTGCGCCTAAAGACGGCTCGCCGGCAACGGTGCTGATGCCAAGGAGCGCGGCGATACCACAGGCAGCAAGACGGTTGAAAAGCATACGGACGGGCACGCTCACGATACCGCAATGGAAAACTGATACACGCGATGGCACAGCCATACCTGAAACACGGTCGATTATACGCTCAACACGGCCTACCAGCCCTGTGCGCGCAACCGTAGCAGTGTGGCGAAACGCCGAAGCCATGCCAGCAGACCCACTACCAGCCCGCCGTATACGAAAGCAGACCCAAAAAAGCCTACGAGGACTGCGGGCGCAGCGTTGGCAAAGCGCCAGTGCCCTTCGATCGTGTCATCAGTACCGACCGCGGTGACATAGGCGATGATCGGCAACCAGATCGCCGCCAACCACAGGAAGCTGCGCAGCGCTTCACGGTAGGCAGCGCGGGTCAGACACTTCTCGCACTCCCCGTCGACATGCCGGGTCTCTTCCGCGCAAGACGCGCACGAGCTCATGCTCTGCCTCACGTCGTTGGTAGGCACAGGCATGCCATGGTGCCTCCGCCTGAAGTGGAGGAAACGCTGAAGCCGAAGCCGTGCTCATCGGCAAGCCCGGATACGATTGCAAGGCCCAGACCGGATCCTGCGGACTCAGCCCCCTTGGCGCCCGCGGCCATGAGTTCAGGCAGCAGATCGGGCTCAATGCCTTTGCCGTTGTCCCGCACGGCGACTTCATAGCGCGAGCCTCGTTGCCGCCCCGTGACGATGATCTTCGTCGCCTCACTGTGCGTCATGGCATTGGCTACCAGGTTGGAAAGCGCCCGGGTCAGCGCCATGGGACGGGTGCGCAGCACGCGGGGTGCCATGCGCACACGGAAGTCCATGACGTTGGCCTCCGCCTCCGGGGCAAACATGGTGAGGATGGTTTTGCCCAGCACCTGTGTATGCAGGTGCTCCGTGCCATCGGCACTACGCGTAACTTCCAGATCAGGCGCATCCGTTCCAGCTTCGAGATAGGTGCCGGCGAGCGCATCGAGATAGTCGATGGCCTGCTCGAAGCGCCCTGCAGCCTGCCCAGCGGACTGCGCACGCATGCTGCGCACAGCGGAACGTAAGGCGCTGATGGGCTGACGGATATCGTGGGAAGCCTCGGCAAGCTGCCGCGATCGCTGCACCGCCACCTGCCGTACCCGTTCGTACTCCTGTTGTGCGCGCTCGAGCTCG
>JAUILW010000607.1 GCA_030432795.1 Gammaproteobacteria bacterium | reverse complement strand
GAGACGTCCTGGCGTATACGATCCGGCGAGCGACTGGTATCGAGCACCTGCTCCATGTCGTGGCACAGGTGATTGAGCATCGTGAAGCGGAACATCGCGCGATTGGTGCCGTCGATGAAAAATGCTCGGGCGGCGGCGCGCGTGGTGATGACACCAGCGGTGGCATCCGGGGGCAGGGGCGAAACGCTCGACTGTTCGGTTGCGGTGAGGACCGTGCTCAGATCCGCGCCCTGCGCTTCGAGTGCCTCGTAGTGGGCGTTGGAGTTCGCTGCATATGCGGGCACGCCGCCTCCGGAGCCTACATACACGACATCGGCGGACAGAATGTCCCGGAAGTCCGCGTCGTCTCGCACCATACCGATGATGGTGGCGGTGTAGTCGTTCAGCGGTGCGAACACATCCCCTTCGCGGTTGGTCCAGGGGGTGGCGAAGTTCTTCAGCGTTACGTTGTAGAACTCCGGTGCGGCCGTTGCCAGCATGGCGGCACCTACAGCGTCGCCCGAGTCGATGAGGTTGGCCATGTCATCGAGCACATCGCTAGCCGGAGGCACGCCGCTGATGCGGTCGTGTATGCGTTTGGCCTGTTCGCGCGAGCCTGCTGAGGCCAGGTTCGCGCCCAGGAGAAGTGTCACAGCACATGTCCAGGCAAGGAAGACTCGCCGGTGGCGTGGAAGGCGAAACATCGATTCTTGCTCCTCGTTGCGACGTGCGTGCATTCGTTACGACCCTTCGAAGCCCCGGTCGTCTTACAGCGCTTTGGCCGCATCTCGATTGAACGCCGCTTCCGGCGGTATTCGCATGGACACAGATTCGTTAAATATCAGGCGCCGCGCTGTGAACTGGGTCCTGGTTTGAGCAAGCGTGGGTGGTCAATTTTGTCAAGAAACGCACACCCCCACGGTGTGATGCCGGTCACGCTTCGGGGCGCTGTCCTTGTGAAAGAATTGTGGCGAACTTGTAAGCGCGGTATGCCGACGTTGCGCCCGATCTCAACCCTCAAACGCTCTCTTCGACGGTGGGAAAGCCTGCTTACGAGCCTGCTGTTGTTGCTCTGCGTGAGCGCCTGCGGTGGCGGCGGTGGCGGCAATTCCAGCGTGCTCGGTGGTAGCCAGGATCCAGACCCGGTGGTGGTCGACTTCCCGCTGGTGTATGTGACAAGGCCGCTGCTCGTGGATGAGAACGGTGACCTGCTGGCACAGGAGGTGCGCAACGCGACCGCCTTTTTCCCGGGCGCGGAACTGGTGCTCCGTGATCGCGCATCTCCCACTGCGGATGAACGGGTGCTGACCGCGGACCTGTTCGAAGACGATGCGCAAGGCAACCCGGCGCTTTACGACGTCAAGGACCTGGATGTGTCGTTCGACGGCGAACGGCTGGTATTCGCACTGCGCGCACCGGAGATACCCGGTGCGGATGAAGAAGATCAACCCACCTGGAACATCTGGCTATACGACCGCGAGAGCAACCTGGTTACACGTGTCATCGACTCGGACATCGTTGCCGAGGATGGACACGACGTGTCGCCGAGGTTTCTGCCGGACGGCCGCATTGTGTTCGCTTCCACCCGCCAGCGGCATGCGAAGGCGGTGCTGCTCGATGAAGGTAAGCCGCAGTTCTCTGCACTTGATGAAGACCGCGATCGTCCAGCACTTGCGCTGCACGTAATGAATTCCGACGGCAGTGATATTCAGCAGATCACCTTCAATCAGAGTTCCGATATCGACCCCGCGGTGCTCAGCGACGGTCGCATCGTGTACTCCCGCTGGGACAACGTGGCAGGGCGTGATCGCTTCAGTTTGTACAGCACGCGCCCGGACGGCACCGAATCGGCGTTCCTCTACGGCGTACATAGCCACGACACCGGTCCGAATGGGCAGAACATTGAGTTTGTGGAGAGCACTGAACTGCCGGATGGGCGTCTACTGGTGCTCATGCGTCCATCCGGCGAGCAGGTGCGTATGGGTGCGTTGCCGGTAGCGATTGACGTGCAGGCCTACACTGAGCACGACGTACCTACCGCGGCAAATGCCGGTCTCATCGCCGATGCCCAGGAACTGCTGATCTCGGGAGATCTGAACCTCGACGACGACACCCCGCCGTTGCAGGGTCGCTATGCCTCTGTGTGGCCACTCACGGATGGTACCGAGCGGCTGGTAGTTTCCTGGAGCCAGTGCCGCCTGCGGGATGTCACCAGCGACCCGGCTGATCCGTTGATCGCTCCGTGCTCCCCGGAAAATCTTGCGAACCCGAACTTCGTCGAAGCGGAGCCGCTGTATGGCATCTGGATGCACGATCTGGCGGAGGAGACCGCGCAGCCCATCGTCAACGGCACGGTGGGCCGGGTGCATACCGATGCGCGCATACTCGAAGCGCGGGTGGCTCCGCCGGTGCTGC
>JAUILW010000047.1 GCA_030432795.1 Gammaproteobacteria bacterium | reverse complement strand
GGCGGCGCGGCCGTGACGAGCTCGGGTTCGGCGTCACTCGGCCAACGTTCCGCGTGGGATTCGGCGATCTCAATCTCCGGTACGATGAACCAATCGATATCCGTTGGAAGCGCAAGTTCGGCGGTTGCGGACGCTGTCGTGCCCTCGGTAGTGGCAACTGGCGCGGCTGGGTCGTGAACGATCATCGACCAGAACAGACGAGCCTCTTCGGCGTTGCCGGCCGAGCCTGTATACAGCAGGGCGCCGAGCGCCAGCCTAGCGAACCACTTCAAACTGGATCTTCGCCCAATCATGGTCGTCCTCTATGGCTTGGGTGGGGAGCACGTTCAGGAAGGTTTGCTCCTTGACAATGTCTGCGTCGAGAAAGCTGTTGCGTACGTTGAAGATGCGCGCAACCGCGACCTTCCTGGCAATGGTGTCGATGCCGCTGGTGGTTTTCGGCGAGGTAATGTGCAGCTTCAGTTTGTCGGCGGGGTAGCGGCTCAGTAGTTTCTCGGCGAATTCACGCAGCTCGGCACTGGTGCTCTCCGTGATCGTGATGCTGTTGGTGCCGAAGAACACGACCGCGGACAGGCCATCTTCGCTCCAGGAGATCCTCTGATCGCCCTCGGTTTCGGAGAAGGTCGCCTCCGTTTCGATAATCTTGTTCTGCAACCCGCCGATGGCAGTGCGCAGCTCGTTGTTCTCTACTTCCAGCTCGGCCATCTGCGCCTGGGTTTTTTCAAGCTCAGACTGCGCCGAGTCCTGTTTGCTGGTGTAGGTGATCACGTGGAAGAACAACGCAACCGCGGTGATAAGGACGAAGAACACAAACATCATGATCGCCGCAGACAGGATGTCTACGAACCCCGGCCAGGAGTGTGATTCGAGATCGTCGGTGTTCTCGCTCATGCTCGTTATACTTCCGGACGCTCAGCGTTCTGGTTGTCGTTCTTGAGAGTCGGCGGCAGTCCTTCTGATGCCTCGCTTGCCGCGCTTTTCAGTTCCTGGTAGGTGTCCTGCTGCTCGAGCAGCGCCTGTAACTGATCCACAAGAGATGTGATCTGGTCTCGCGTTGCATGAGGCGATGGCCCGGCCTGCGTTTCATCCTCCATGCGTCTGACCGCCGGCGTCACCGCATCGGTCTGCTCCGCGGTGCTGCCTTGTGTTTGGCCGGACAAACGCTTCAGGCGTGCGGAAAGCTCAAAGGCCCGATCGTTGACTTCTTTGCGCACCACGTGCAGGCCGCGTGCATGGGCGCGGCGCAGTTCTTTCATCTCGTCATCCATGGCGCGCTGACTGGCCAGGATGTTGCGGGTATTGCGCGCTGCCGAGAGTGAGGTGGCGGTTGATTCACGAACGGTTGCCACAAGCTGGGCAATCTGCCGGTTCGTCTCAATGGAAGTCTGCACGAAGCCTACCAGCCAGGCTTTCAGCTCATCGGAGCCGGCAACTTTCGGGTTCTGCTTGCCTTTCTGCATGGCGGCATTCGGGCGCGGAATGCGTTCGTCGATCCAGCGGCTGACGCTCTCGATGAAGTGGTTGTGTACCCCGCCGCAGAGGTAGTTCACGAAGCTGATCAGGAGCGACCCAGATAGCCCGAACAGTGAGGAGCTGAAGGCCAGACCCATGCCTTCCAGGGGGGCGGCAATGGAGGAGAGGAAGCCACTCATGTCCGTAGCATCGGCCCCACCGATCTGTGACATGCCGCCCATGGCCTTTCCTACCGAATCAATGGTGGCGAGCAGGCCCCAGAAAGTACCCAGCAACCCGAGCATCACCAGAAGGCCGGCAAGAAAACCTGTATTTCCGCGCATCATGGAAACGCGGAAGCCGACCTTGGACTTCACCATGCGGGCATCGTTGTCGGTGATGTTCAGATGCCCGTATTGCGGTAGGTTTTCCAGCAGATCGGCAAACTGCTTTGTGTTCAGTACAGCGCCTTGTCTTTTCAGGCCCTGCTTGAACCTTTCGACATGTTCACTGGTGGGGGTCTCCGGCGCTTGCACCACTGCGTCAATGGCGGTGAGATATCTGGCGGTCCCCCAGCACTTCAGGTTCGAATACACCGAGCGTCCGAGACCCGTCAGCATGACGAAAACGATCAGACCGTTCAGCGGTATGTTCGTTACGAAAGCGGTAGAAAGTTGCTCACAGCCGCTGTAGACAATGCCTGCCACCCCGGCAAATGTGAGCCACATGCCGGGGCTGACATAGGTGAATGCTGACGTGGACACGCTGCCGTCGGCAGCTCGCCTCCGCTGAAACAACCACTGCAACGCGTTCTGTGATGCCTGCTCTGTGCTCATCGCGTCCTTTCTCTTCGCAGCGTGTCAACTTTCTGACGCGCCGTCGGCTTCCTTGTCCGAGTACCGGTTGGCCCATGCTGCGCATGATCATCTCGCGCAGGCGAAAAGCGTGCCTTTTCCGGCTTGTTCCTACCAAGCTAGCAAATCCTGGGCAAAGCGCCACGCGGACCGCCGGCTGGACTACAGGCATGGGCAAGTATGCGCAAAGGCCGTCGGAGACGGTGTGACATTCATCACAACATGCGGACCGAAGCGACACTTTCCTGCGTGCTTCTACTACTGTTAACAAACGGCAGAAAAGGATGCTGGCGTGTGCCGTGGGCACCCGGTCACCTGAGGAACAAAGGAAGCAGTCTGAGTTATGGCTAGTGCAGATAAAGTCGTTGTCTCATTCGCAGATGTGGAATCTGGCGGAAGCACGAACGTTCTCGTTGGCCCGAATGTTGAGCTGGTGTTCAAGGATGTCGATCTTGAAGACGTTCGCATCGACATAGTCGATTCAGACGTCATCGTTACCCACGACGACGGCACGAAGATCATTTTTCCGGGTATGGCGCTTCTGCTCTTCGAAGATGAGCTGAGCCCGAAGATCTATTTTGATGGCGACCTCATAGCGACTAACGTCTTCCTTTCCAAGGTCGGTGAGATCGGTAATCTGACTGTGCAGGACTACATCGCTATTTCCAGCATCCTGCGTGAGACCCTGCAGCAGGAAATGGAGGCGAAGCAGAAGCAGCAGCAGGAAGCAGAAGAACAGCAGGAGCAATCTGAAGAAGCGGCGCAGATCGCCGTGCTTGAAGCGATCAAGGAAGCGATTGAGGTACAGCAATCTGCCCAGCAGAACAACAACGTCAGTGAAAGCGATGGCGACTACACCAAGAAAGCCACGGACGAGGAAGGCGTGTTCGTCGAGCCTCGGCCACCGGTCGTGGACAAAGCTTCCAGCAGCGGTATCTCCTTCAACGTAGCCGAAGCCCCGGAAGCACCCGAGGACAAGCCGCTGTTCGAGCTGCGCCTCCTGCAACCTGGTCGCGTCAACGAGACCATCGAGGGCGGTGTGGCCTTTATTCGTGGTGGCGGTGGTTCCGAGGCATCTGCTTTCGATCCATCTAACGAATCGCAGCTGTCCACGGAAACGCTGAACCTGTCGACCTCCACGGAGGACCTGGTAGTGGAGGCGGATCATTCCGCCTATTTCTCCTACACCATGATGACGCGTGTGGTGGAGATGCAGCCCATTCTCCCGGTCGGTTTCCGGCCGAGCAAGCTCCTGATCGAAGGCCTGCCGGACGGCTTTACGATCGAAGGTGCCACCCGCGTTGCCGACGGTTGGGAGGTGACAGATCCTTCCACCGATGAGCGCGGCAACATCCGCCTGAATCTGACCTATCCCGTGCCGTCAGATGATGAATTTACGCTCAGCTTCACGCTCGAGGCCAACTTCGATCCTACGGCTACGGATGAAAACGGCGCACTCCTGCCCGCGCCGCTGACGACGTTCCTGGAAACCGACGGTGATCAGAAGGTTGTGGTGCGCAACGTCTTCGCGCCGCAGGACCTGAACTTCACCGACGAAGACGGTGACCTGGTTTGGGTGCTTGCCAACAATCCCAACCCGAACCGCATCTTCACGGGTAGCGGTGATGATCACATCACCGGCGCGGTCGCCAGCGACTCCATTCAGGGTGGCGACGGCGACGACATCATCTTTGGCATGCGCGGCGACGACTCGCTCGCCGGTGAGCGCGGCAACGACACGCTCATTGGTGGCCTTGGCAACGACCTGCTTGATGGTGGGCCGGGTGTTGACCTGGCGGACTACACAGATCAGACGGTGGATATCGTTGCCGACCTGTTCACGCTGGTGAACGGCAATGCGGTAGTCACCATTGACCCGCTGGGCGACGCCTTCGAAGAAGACGAACTGCGCGGTGTGGAGAATATCTTCACCGGTTCAGGAAACGACACCTTGATTGGAGACGCGGAAGACAACCGGCTCGATGGCGGTGCCGGTGATGACTACTTCGTCGGCAACGGCGGCAAGGACACCCTGATCGGCGGTACCGGCAACGACACCGTAGATTACTCGAACTCGGCAAAGGCCCTGGTTGCTGACTTGCGCAATGACACTGACAATGTGTTCATTGATACCGGCAATGTCGATACGGTGCTCGAGATCGAGAACTTCATCGGCTCGAGTCTCGATGATCGCATCATCGGATCCGACAACGTCGACAACATCCTGGGGGGGCTCGGCGACGACCGCATTTCCGGTGGCCGGGGAAATGACTTCCTGGACGGCGGCGAGGGCGATAACGACTTCATCGATTTCGAGGATGCGGCCACATCTGTGTCCATCGACCTCGGCGAAGCTGCGGACGGCAACGGCTACACGACTGCTGTCATGGGTTCGGAAACGGACAGGCTCCGAAACTTCGAACACGTCACCGGGTCGAGCTTCGGCGATGACATACGCGGCAGCAATGCCGGTGAGATTCTTCAGGGTGCTGGCGGCGATGACCTGATCCGCGCCCGTGATGGCGATGACATCATTGATGGCGGCGACGGTGACGACGATCTACGTGGTGAAGGGGGAGACGACCGCTACCTCGTGAGCACAGGCGTCGATCGCATGGATGGCGGTGCCGGCTCTGACACCGTCGATTTCTCAGGTTTTGCTGCGGCTCAGTCGATAGCCGTTCAGCTTTCCGCCGCTGCCGATGCAACCATCGCCGTGACCGGGGCCGATGACCAGATCGTTCGCAATGTCGAGAATGTGGTTGGTACCGCTGGAGACGACCAGATTTTTGGCGACAGCGAGGACAACCGCCTGGTAGGCGGTGCAGGGAACGACGCGCTTGCCGGAGGCGCTGGCGATGATGCACTCATCGGCGGCGAGGGCCGGGACAGCGCCGATTACTCCATCGCTTCCTCCGGCGTCACGATCGACCTTTCCACCGGCGTAGTAGCCGATGATGGCGATGGTGGCAGCGACACCATCTTCGAGATCGAAGACCTTACCGGGTCGAACTTCGATGACGACCTCACCGGAGACGCGTTCGACAACGTGCTCACGGGTGGCCTCGGCGACGATGTGCTCCGCGGGCGTGGCGGTGACGACACACTGGTTGGAGGCGACGGCTCGGATACGGCCAGCTACTCGCTCGCGCCGACGAGTGTGAACATCGACCTGTCCGCTACGTCGCTGGTGGATGACGGTGAAGGTGGAAATGACACGTTCATCAGCATCGAGAATGTCGAAGGATCGGAATTCGATGACGTTCTCACGGGCGATGACCAGGACAACACGTTGAGCGGTCTCGGCGGTGCAGATCTTCTCGACGGCGGGTTGGGAGACGATACGTTGCTTGGCGGCGTCGGCGATGACCGGCTGCTGACCAACCTTGGCGCCGATGTGTTTGATGGTGGCGTCGGCAGCGACTGGGCTGACTACAGCAGCCTCGGCGCCGGCGAGAGCCTCGACGTTACGCTTTCCGGCGCCTTCGATGCGACAGCGAGCATTGTCGGGCAGGACACCGACACGCTGCGCAATGTGGAGAACATTGCCGGCACGGCGGGCGCGGACAGAATCGGCGGAGACCTGTTCGCCAATGTGCTGTTCGGCAATGGCGGCGACGACGTGATCTCCGGCGGTGCAGGAGCGGATGCGCTGGACGGCGGCACAGGTGACGATGAACTTCGCTTCGATGATCTCGTGGGATTCGGCATCACCCTGGATCTGGATGGTCGCACGGCGTTGTTCGACGGCGACGGCAGCGTCGACACCTTCGTCAACTTCGAGCGGTATGTAGGTACTTCACAAGCCGATACCATCTTCAGTTCCGCACAGGCGGACGTCGTAGACGGCAACTCCGGTGATGATCTCTTCTACGCCGCAGCGGGTGCTGACGACTTCGATGGGGGACTTGGCGCAGACACGATCGATTACTCCCTGCACGAAGACGCGAACTTCATAACGGTTACACTGATTGCCGGTGGGGATACCGTCATTCAGGTCGACGGAAGCGACAATGACACGGTACGCCGTATCGAAAACGTTACCGGCTCCATCGGCGATGACTCCATTACCGGCAGTGATGCTGACAACGTCCTGCATGGAGATCTGGGCGACGACTTCATAGATGGCGGCGATGGCAATGACATGCTGTTCGGCGACGCCGGTGATGACACGTTCGTCAACAACCTGGGTGATGACGTCATCGAGGGCGGCACGGGAAGTGACACCATCGACTACAGCGGTGCGACAAACGGCATCAACGTCGATCTGGCATCGGGCGAAGCACTGAGTGATGGCCAGGGTGGTGTCGACACCATTGCTGGTATCGAAAACATCATCGGTACTGCGTTCAACGACATCATCACCGGTAACAGTGTCAACAACGCGCTCTTTGGCCGTGACGGCAACGACGTACTGCGGGGTGGGGGAGGTAGCGACCTCATCGACGGCGGCGCGGGCGCGGGCGACCAGGCGCGATTCGATGACCTGCTCGGGTCTGGCGTTACCCTCGACGTGGGTGCGGGTACGGCTTTCTACGCTGGTGACGGCAGTACCGATACGCTGGTGGATGTCGAGCTGTACTACACCACCAATCAGGATGACACCATCATCGGCTCGGCCGCTGCTGACACGGTTTTCGGTCTGGCTGGTCGCGACACATTCGAAGCGACCGCAGGCACTGATACCTTCGACGGTGGCCTGGATGCAGATGTCATAGACTACTCCAGCCTTGCGGGCGCGAACTTCGTCACCGTAACGCTGGCCGGCGAAAGCGATGCGACGGTGTTCGTGGATGGCGGCGACAATGACACGATCCGCAACATCGAGGGGGTCATTGGAACCTCCGGCAACGACTCACTCACTGGGGATGCGGAGAACAATACTCTGTCAGGTGGTGCGGGTGATGATGTCATCAGAGGTGGTCGTGGCAGCGACATCCTCAGCGGCGGCGATGGTTTCGACCAGCTACGTTTCGACGAGCTCACCGTGCTCGGTGTGGAACTGAATCTGGCTACCGGCAGCGCCTCATTCGGCGGCGACGGCAGCACGGACACCTTCAGCGGTTTTGAAGAGTACTATGCCAGCAACCAGGATGACCTCATTCGAGGTTCCGCCGGGGCGGACGTGGTGTTCGGCCTGTCGGGCGACGATACCTTCGAGGCCAGCGCGGGCGTAGACAATTTCGACGGCGGGCTCGGCTCCGACACCATCGACTACTCCACTTTCCCGGGCGCCAATTTCATTACGCTGACGCTGGACGGCGGCAATTTTGCCACCGTGAACGTCGATGGGTCGGACAACGATCAGATACGCAACATCGAGAACGTCGTCGCTACCAGTGGAGACGATACGGTTACCGGCGACACCGCAGACAACGCGCTTTATGGTCTTGCGGGCGTCGATCTGCTCACCGGTGGGGATGGCGACGATCTGCTGGACGGAGGCTCCGGCAACGACATCCTGCGTGGCGGCGTGGGACTGGACACGCTGCAGGGTGGCAGCGGCTTCGATACGGCAGATTATTCCACCGCCAGCAGCGGTGTATCCGCAGACCTGAGCGCCGGGCTCGCCTCGATCGATGGCGACGGTGGTTCCGACACGCTCATCAATGTCGAAAACCTCTTGGGTTCCGATTTTACCGATACGCTGAGCGGTAACGCTGCGGCCAACACCATCGACGGTGGCCTGGGCAATGACGTGATTCGCGGCGGCGGCGGCGCCGACGTTCTCATCGGTGGTGCAGGTTCAGACCAACTGCGCTTCGACGACCTTGCAGCGGGTGTGATTCTCGATCTTGCCTCGTCTACCGCAGAGAGCCTTGCGGACGGTTCGGTGGACACGTTCTCCGAGTTTGAAAGCTACTTCACATCAGACTTTGGTGACACGGTATTCGGTTCCGCGGGGGCAGATACCGTGTCCACACTGCAAGGCAACGACGTCATCAATGCCTCCGCCGGAAGTGATGTGTTCGATGGTGGTGCTGACACCGACACCATCGACTACTCCGGCCTTGCCGGAGTGAACTTCATCGACGTGCGGCTGACTGGGGCCATCAACACCACAGTCACTGTCGATGGTGGTGACAACGACACCATCCGCAACATTGAGAACGTGATCGGCTCCGGCGGCAACGACCGTCTGGAAGGTGACGGCAATGCAAACGTGCTGGAAGGCCGCGACGGCGATGACCTCTTCGTTGCCAGCCGCGGCATTGATGTGCTCGACGGCGGTGCGGGTACCGACACTGCTGATTACAACGTGCCTGGCGTAGCGGCTGCCATCAACGTAACCCTGCAGGACAGCGGGGACTCCACGGTGCTCGTCACCGGCGGCGATGACGATGTGCTGCGCAACGTCGAGAACATCATTGGCACTGTCGGTCAGGACATCATCACGGGTAACGCCCAGGCGAACGTGCTGAGCGGCCGGGGTGACGACGACACGCTCGATGGTGGCGCGGGCGACGATACCCTTGAGGGCGATGCGGGAGATGACATCCTCCTGGCAGGCTCGGGCAGCGATACGTTCGACGGTGGAGCGGACGTAGATACCCTGGACTATTCCGGTTTCGCCGACGCAACGGCCATTGCCGTAGTGCTCAATGGCGCCGGCGACGCCACGGTTACGGTCACCGGCAGCGACGACGATACCGTGCGTAATGTGGAGAACGTCATCGCTACGGCCGGCGACGACGTGCTTACGGGTGACGCGCAGGACAACTACTTCCAGGGGCTCGCAGGCAACGACACGTTCGGCGCCAGTGGCGGCGCGGATCTTTTGGATGGCGGCGCAGGAACCGACCTTGTGGACTACTCGCAACTCGCTGGAGTGGTCTCGATATCCGTGACCCTCGATGGCGCTAACGATGCGACGGTCAATGTGGTGGGCGGTGTCAACGATACCGTACGCAACATCGAAAACGTGCAGGGCAGTGCCGGCAACGACACGATCATCGGTGATGCCCTGGACAATGTGCTCTCGGGTGATGCCGGCAACGATCTCCTGACCGGGCGCGGTGGTACGGATCTGCTCGACGGCGGTCTTGGTACCGATACGGCCGACTACTCCGTGGCCGGAAGCGCGGTGAACGTCGATCTCGACGCGGCTCAGGCCTTCGACGACGGTGACGGCGGTACTGACTTCCTGTTCGATATCGAGAACCTGCGTGGATCGAACTTCAACGATACGTTGCGCGGCGATCAGTTTGTCAACCTCATCGAAGGCGGCACTGGTAACGATCGCCTCGTGGCCAGCGCCGGTACGGATACGCTCGATGGCGGTGCAGGCGCGGACACCGCGGATTACTCCACCCTTGCAGGCATAAATTTCGTCAACGCGACCCTCAACGCATCACTCGACTCAACGGTGATCGTCGATGGCGGAGACAACGATACCTTGCGCAACGTTGAGAATCTCGTCGGTTCGGCCGGTGATGACATTCTCACCGGCGACCTCAATGCCAACACGCTCGACGGTTTTGCCGGCGACGATCGCCTGCGTGGTCGCGGTGGCATTGATACGCTGATCGGCGGTGCCGGTATCGACACGGCGGATTACTCGCTGGCGTTGAGCTCCGTCGTTGCGGATCTCGGGCTCGGGGGTGCTGCACAGGATGGTGATGGCGCCACAGACCAGTTCTTCAGCATTGAAAACCTCACCGGCTCGACGTCTGCCGACACGCTCACTGGAGATGCGGCAGCGAACGTATTGGATGGCAATGCGGGCAACGACATCCTGGCCGGTCGCGGCGGTGCAGACACGATCGATGGTAATGCCGGCAACGATACGGTGAGCTACGCCAACGCCGCGGGCTCGGTGACGGTAGACCTGGCGGCAGGCACGGCGGCGGACGATGGAGACGGCTCGAGCGATACGTTGCTGAACGTGGAGAACATCGCCGGATCCGACTTTGCCGACACGCTGCTTGGAGACGCCAGCGCCAACACCATCACTGGTGGTGCTGCAGATGACATCCTGCGTGGGCGTGGTGGTTCCGACCTGCTGGATGGGGAGCTCGGCAACGACACCGCAGACTATTCCGAGGCTGCGGCTGGCATCGTCTCCAATCTCGGGCTGAACTTCACCAGCAACGACGGTGATGGCGGCTCCGATACGCTTGCCAACATCGAAAATATCACCGGCTCGAACTTCGACGATACGATTCAGGGCGACAACTCAGGCAACGTGCTGAGCGGGCTGGATGGTGACGATACCCTCCTCGGCGCCGGCGGAGCGGACACGCTCATCGGTGGCCTCGGTATCGACACCGCGGACTACTCTATTGCCGGTGCGGCGGTGGAAGTTGATCTGGCGACCAACTCCGCCGCAAATGATGGTAGCGGCAGCGTCGATACGCTCAACGGTATCGAGAACCTCACGGGCTCGGCGTTCAACGACACGCTGCAGGGTGATGCTGGCGACAACCTCATCGACGGCGGTGCCGGTGATGACACCATTGCCGGGCGCGGCGGGGACGACAACCTGGTGGGCGGGGCCGGAATCGACACCGCAGACTACCGGCTGGCCGGCGCTGGTGTCGACGTGGATCTGCGCACCAGCACTGCAGCCGATGATGGCGAAGGCGGTACGGATACGCTCTCGTCCATCGAGAATGTCATGGGCTCGGCGTTTGCCGACGTCATTCGAGGCAGTGTTGCCGACAACCTGTTGGAAGGTCTGGCTGGCAATGACACGCTGTCGGGTGGTGCTGGTGACGATACGCTGGACGGTGGTGCAGATATCGACACCGCCGACTACTCCGGCGCTGGCGGCTCGGTAAACGTGAATCTATCGGTCAATCTTGCGGCCAATGACGGCGATGGCGGCTCGGACGTGTTGCTCAACATTGAGAACGTCACCGGATCGCTCAACGCCGATACGCTGATCGGTGATGCCAACGCCAACGTGCTGGATGGCGGCAATGGTGCGGATATCCTGCAGGGGCGTGGCGGTGTCGATGATCTCCGCGGCGGCAGCGGTAACGATACCGCCGACTACACGCTTGCAGCGAACAGCGTCACGGTAGACCTGGCCCTCGGCCAGGCGACGGATGATGGTGACGGGGCTACGGACACGCTGACAGGTATCGAGAACGTCACCGGATCGACCAATGCGGACAATCTGTACGGTGATGCATCTGCCAATACGTTGAATGGCGGCGAGGAAGATGACGTGCTGCGGGGTCGTGGTGGCAACGACACGCTGATCGGCGGCCTCGGCAACGACACTGCGGACTACAGCGAGGCCGCTGGTGCGGTCATCGTTGATCTGGCGTTGGGTCAGGCGTCCAACGACGGCGACGGTTCTTCAGACTCACTGGTTAGCATTGAGGCCGTAACCGGCTCCGCTCTGGACGACCTGCTCACAGGTGACGGTTTTGCCAATACGCTGGACGGTGGCGCCGGAGACGACGTGATACGCGGGCGCGGAGGTCCGGATACGCTGATAGGCGGCGCGGGTACAGACACCGCCGACTACTCTCTCGCGGGTGCTGGCGTCGTTGTGGACTTGGGTCTCGGCCAGGCCACCACAGATGGTGACGGTAGCACCGATACACTGACCGGCTTCGAGAATCTTCTGGGCTCGGCCTTTGCGGATACGTTGACGGGCGATGCGCTCGTCAACCTGATCGAAGGGGCAGCAGGTAACGACACCATATTCGCCTCGGCCGGCACGGACACGTACGACGGCGGCGCCGATTCCGATACGGTGGACTATTCGTCGATTGCCGGCGTCAATTTCATCAACGTGCAGCTCAGCGGTGGAACCGATGCCACGGTGACGGTAGACGGCGGCGACGACCATACGATACGCAACATCGAGAATGTCATCGGCACGGCTGGCGATGACACACTCCGCGGCGACAGTCTGGCCAATGATCTGCGCGGTGGAGATGGCAATGACGTCGTTTACGGCGGCGCGGGCAGCGACAACCTGGTGGGCGGCGCAGGTACGGACCAACTGCGTTTCGACGATCTGACCGGTGTAGGCGTGACGCTCGACCTGTCGGCGTCCACGGCGAACTATGTGGGCGACGGCAGTACGGATACTTTCTCGCTGTTCGAGTCCTACTATCTGACCAACCAGGCAGACACGGTGATCGGCTCTACGGGTAACGATCTGGTGTTTGGCCTTGGTGGAAATGACGTGTTCAATGCCAGCGCCGGCAACGATACGTTTGACGGCGGCGCGAGCATCGACACCATCGACTACGCCGCCCTGGGCGTGAACTTCATCAGTGTCACACTGAACGGCGCCATCGCCGCAACCGTGACGGTAGATGGCGGCGACGATGACCAGATCAGCAACATCGAGAACGTCGTGGGTTCCGCGGGCAACGACACCATCATCGGCGATGACCTAGCCAACGTCATCGGTGGTAGTGGCGGTGATGACACGCTGAGCGGCGGAGCCGGAACGGACATCGTTCTTGGCGGCGCAGGTAACGATACGCTGCTCGGCAGTGCCGGATCGAATACCTACGATGGCGGCACCGGTACCGATACGCTCGACTACTCGGCGCAGGCGGGCGTCACTTCGGTGGCGGTCACCCTCAGCGGCGCCAGCCCTGCCACGGTATCGCTGGGTGGTGTCGACAATGACTTGGTATCCAACGTCGAGAACGTCGTTG
>JAUILW010000606.1 GCA_030432795.1 Gammaproteobacteria bacterium | reverse complement strand
CAGTATCAGATTCAGCGCTGCAGCGGTCCGTGCGTGGATCTCGTAGATGCCGATACCTACGCAGAGGACGTTCGCTTTGCGACGATGTTTCTGGAAGGCAAGAGCCAGGCCGTGCTCGAAGCGTACAAGGAGCAGATGACCACCGCTGCGGACGCACAGGATTACGAACGCGCCGCACGCTTTCGCGATCAGATCGCTCGCCTGCGCCGAGTGCAGGAGCAGCAGTATGTGCACGCCGAAGAGGGTGACGTGGATGTGTTTGCGGCGTCCAGCACCAGCGGCGTGCACTGCGTGCAGGCCATGTTCATTCGCCATGGAAGACTGCTCGGAAGCCGCACCTGGTTCCCGAAGAATGAGTTGGGCCTGGAAACCGCGGAGGTGCTGGAGGCATTCGTATCACAGTACTACCTCGCCGGACGTGAACGCGAAGTGCCACGGTGGGTCATAACTAGTGAAGCGCTGCCGGAGGCGGAACTGCTCGCGCGCACACTCGGGCAACGCGCCGAGCGACGCGTGCAGGTGGCGAACGACGTGCGCGGACAACGTGCCCGCTGGCAGACCATGGCGCTGGAGAACGCTCGTTACAACCTCAATGCCTACCTGGCTGACAAACGCAACGTGTTTGCACGCTTTGTCGCTCTGCAGGAAGGGCTCGGACTCGACGTCATGCCGCAGCGGTTGGAGTGTTTCGACATCAGTCACACCATGGGCGAGGGTACCGTAGCCTCCTGCGTGGTGTTCGACACCAACGGGCCGCTCAAGTCGGACTACCGTCGATTCAACATCGAAGACATTACCGGTGGTGATGACTTCGCGGCTATGGAGCAGGCGCTCAGACGCCGATACACCCGGCTCAAACAGGGTGAGGGCACCATGCCCGACGTGCTGATCATCGATGGCGGCATCGGTCAGCTTGGTCGCGCCC
Source organism: Gammaproteobacteria bacterium (assembly GCA_030432795.1). GTDB lineage: Bacteria > Pseudomonadota > Gammaproteobacteria > Pseudomonadales > Azotimanducaceae > SYFY01. The sequence goes on along the minus strand of JAUILW010000606.1, from coordinate 1,474 downwards.
AGCGGGTGTTGGAGGAACTGCAGGTGGACGATGTCGTACTGCTCGGTATTGCCAAGGGACCTAGCCGTAAGCCCGGCCTGGAGAAGTTCTATCTGGGTGATGAGGAGATTCGGTTGCCAGCAGGTGGGGATGCTACCCATCTGCTGCAACACATACGGGACGAGGCACACCGATTCGCCATTACCGGACACCGCCAGCGGCGCGCCAAAAAACGCCAGCAAACGGAGCTGGAGTCGATTCCCGGGGTTGGCCCGAAGCGCCGACGAGAGCTGCTGACGCACTTCGGTGGGATACGCACATTGAAGGGCGCGAGCCTGGAGGAGATCCGCAAGGTACCGGGTATCAACAGCAAGCTTGCACAGGAGATTTACGATGCGCTGCATGCCGAATAGCGCCTCAGCCGCTACACTGCCGCCATGAACCTGCCGAACATCCTCACCCTCTCGCGCATACTGCTGGTGCCGTTCTTCGCCCTGCTGTATCTGTCGCCATGGGAGGACCGCTATCTCGCCACCGCGAGCCTCTTTGCACTGGCGGCGTTCACCGACTGGCTCGACGGATACCTGGCCCGCCGCCTGGACCAGACCACCCCGTTTGGTGCATTTCTCGACCCTGTGGCGGACAAGATCATCGTCGCCACGGCCTTGGTGCTCATCGTCGGCCACCATGCAGACATCTGGTTGACGATTCCCAGCCTGGTGATTATCGGCCGCGAGATCGTCATCAGCGCGCTGAGGGAATGGATGGCGGAAATGAACCGCCGCGGCATCGTCGCCGTGGGCTGGCTCGGCAAGCTCAAGACAACGCTGCAGATGGTGGCCATTGTCGTGCTTCTCGCCAATCCACCCGGATTGGAGCAGCTGTGGGTGCAACTTGGCTACGGTTTGCTCTACCTGGCCGCGGTGCTCACGTTCTGGTCGATGTGGTTGTACCTGCACGCGGCCTGGCCGGCCCTGCAGGCCGGTGTGGAAGACAGCCGGTCGGGCTGACCGCGCTTCCAAAGGCAGGGAGCGGCCGGTAGAATGCGCCGCTCTCTGGCTGGGTGGCAGAGTGGTCATGCAGCGGACTGCAACTCCGTGTACGCCGGTTCGATTCCGACCCCAGCCTCCATTTTTCCTCTATCAGCCTCTCAAACACTCGCCCAGCAAGCCGCTGCGGGAAGTACGGATAGGCTTCGATCACCGTCGCCCGCATATCTCCATGTGAACCACATGGAGCACGTACTATGTCACTTGGACACATCGGCGAGAGTCTGCTGCCGTTATCCCGCATCAGCGAAGGCTGGAACGCACTCTGCCAGAAAGCGCACAACGCGCTGACACACTTCCATCACGAAGATGGCGCCGAACCATCACCGCCGGAGTCGCAGCGGTGGGGGATCGTAGCCACTGATCTCATCGATCACGACGACCGCTTCGAGTTGCGAATGGAGCTACCGGGGCTGGCGAAAGATGATCTGCACGTTGAGATCAAT
>JAUILW010000605.1 GCA_030432795.1 Gammaproteobacteria bacterium | reverse complement strand
GAAAGCCATTTCCAGGACATCGACGTGCCGCTCGAGGACTTCGGAGCGTCCGGTCGCATGTCAGAATTGTGGCGTGGCAAAGGCGTGATCTTTCGCGAAGTTTCGGGCGACTACGCGCTCGACTACCACACAGCCCCCCGACGCCAGCTTGTGGTCAACCTGACCGGTAGCGTCGAAGTGGAGGTTGGCGATGGCACGGTGCGCAGGCTCGGCCCCGGCGATATTCTGCTGGCCGAAGACACCAGCGGCCGCGGTCACCTTTCCCGTGCGGTGGATGGCGCGCCGCGCACCTGTTTGTTCATACCGCTCGAGGAGAATCACCATGACGTTTGAGGTCCACCAGTTTTCCTGTCTCAGCGACAACTACGGGTATCTGGTGCACGACGCGGCAACTGGTGCTACTGCCTCGATCGACACCCCCGAGGCAGATGCGATCAATGCAGCGCTCGAAGCCAGGGGCTGGCGTCTGACCCACATTCTCAATACGCATCATCATTTCGATCACGCGGGCGGCAACGAAGCGCTCAAAGCCCGCTGGGGCTGCACCATTATCGGTGCCGCCAACGACGCGCAGCGCATTCCCGGCATCGATCAGCAGGTTGCCGACGGTGATGTCGTGCGGGTGGGTGAACTGCAGGCACGGGTGCTCGAGGTGCCCGGCCATACCAGCGGCCACATCGCCTATTACTTTGCCGATCAGGGTGCCGCATTCGTCGGCGACACGCTGTTTGCATTGGGTTGCGGGCGGCTGTTCGAGGGATCGCCGCAGCAGATGTGGACGAGCCTGCAAGCGCTGATGCGCTTGCCGGACGAGACGCTCGTGTACTGCGCCCATGAATACACGCAATCCAACGCGGCGTTTGCGCTCAGCGTCGAGCCGCACAACGATGCGCTGGTTGCGCGGGCGGCGCATATCGATGCACTGCGTGCCCAGGGCCGACCGACGGTGCCCTCGACGCTGGCCCTCGAGAAGGCTACCAATCCGTTTCTGCGCCCGGACAGCGTTGAGATCCAACGCAATACCCGGCTGGAAGGTGCGCCGCTGGTGGAAGTGTTTGCCGAGACCCGGCGCCTGAAGGACCACTTCTGAGCGGTCTAAGCGAGGGGCGTGCCGGGCTCCTCAGCGCGTTCGCTGCTTACGGGTTCTGGGGTGTGGCGCCGGTCTACTTTTTCTGGGTGGATTTCGCCTCGCCGCCGGAAGTGCTGGCGTATCGCATCGTCTTCTCCGTGCTGCTCCTCGTACCCGGAGTGCTGCTGCTGAGTCACGGCGAGGAACTGCGAGCGTTGCGCGGCAGGCAGTTACTCCTGCTTTCCACCAGTGCTGCACTGCTCAGCGTTAACTGGTTAGTTTTCGTGTGGGCGCTGTTCAATGATCGGATGGTGGAGACCAGCCTCGGCTACTACATCAATCCGCTGATGACGGTGTTTCTCGGCGTGATATTTCTCGCAGAGCGCCCTCGTAGAGGACAATGGTTCGCCATTGCGGCGGCCGCAGTCGGCATCGTCTATGAGGTGGTCGCACTCGGCACTCTGCCGCTGGCCGGGCTGACGCTGGCGGTAACGTTCGCGTTGTACGGGCTGGTGCGGCGTACCGTTGGTGTGTCGTCTTTTGTCGGGCTCGCCGTGGAGACCCTGCTGATGTTGCCGCTGGCGGGCGGCTACCTGTTGTGGCTGACCTTTGGTACTCCCGCCGTTACACGTGAGCTGGAGGAGGTGTCATTGCTCGCGTTGGGTGGTGTTGTCACGATCTTTCCACTGTTGTGCTTTGCCTACGCGGCGCTGCGTGTGCCGTTCACGGTGCTTGGCTTCGTGCAGTACCTGGCACCGAGCATGACGCTGATGCTGGCAGTGTTGGTCTATGCGCAGGATGTGCCGCCCGAGCGTTGGGTGACCTTTGCTTTCATCTGGCTGGCGATCGCCATCTTCTCAGGTGAAGGGCTGTATCATGGCGTTCGCAACCGACGACGGAAGATACATGCAACAGGCTGACGACTTTCTTGCGGAGAGTTCGGCGCTTCACGAGATTCTCCGGGATCTGGGTGATGCGGATTTCGAGCGCGTCACCGCCTTTAAGAGCTGGACCATTAGTGACGTGTTGGCGCACCTGAGCCTGTGGAACCACGCTGCAGTCTGGTCGCTGACGGAACCGCAAACCCTGCGAGACATGTTCGCCTCCACAGGCGAGGTCATTCGCCAGGACGGCAGCATGCGGCGTTTCGAGGCGGACTGGCACGGCGGCGCCCGTGGTGCCGCGTTGTGCGCGCGCTGGTGGGAGTCCTGCGGGACCGTGCAGAGAGCGTTTGCCGCGGCAGATCCGGCACAGCGCGTTCCCTGGGCCGGGCCGGACATGAGTGCGCGTTCCTCGGTGAGCGCGCGCCTCATGGAAACCTGGGCGCATGG
>JAUILW010000046.1 GCA_030432795.1 Gammaproteobacteria bacterium | reverse complement strand
CCAAACGCAAAATGTTCTCGACGCTGCCACCCGCCGCAAGCTGCGGCGCATCGCCCACCATCTACATCCGGTCGTCAGCATCGGTGAAAACGGCCTCACTGATGGTGTGGTCGCAGAAACCGAACGGGCCCTGCACGACCATGAGCTGATCAAGATCCGCGTACACGTCGGTGAGCGCGAGGCGCGCCAGGCAGTCATCGAAGAACTCATTCAGCGCGTGCACGCCATCGACGTGCAACGCATCGGCAAGGTGGTGGTGCTCTACAAGAAGAATCTGAAGCCGAATGAGAAGCTGTCGAACCTGAAGCGTTTCAACTAATCGGCTGCTCGTTGAGTAGACGCCTCAGCGGTACTCGACGTTGTCGATCTCGAACTGCTGCTCACCGCCGGGTGTGATGATGACCACTTCGTCGCCCACGGACTTGCCGATCACTCCCCGCGCAATGGGCGACATAACAGAGATCTTCTGCGCTTTGAGGTCCGCCTCGTCTTCACCCACAATCTTGTAGGTGACGGTTTCGTCGGTATCGATGTTCAGCAGCGTGACTTTGACGCCGAAGATGACCTTATCGCCGGGCGGAATTTTGGAGATGTCGATGATCTGCGCATCTGCGAGCTTACCCTCGATCTCCTGAATGCGCCCCTCATTGAAGCCCTGTTGTTCTTTCGCTGCGTGATATTCGGCGTTCTCACGCAGGTCTCCGTGCTCGCGAGCGACCCCGATTGACTTGGAGATTTCCTGGCGCAGCGTGGTCTTGCGGTGCTGGAGTTCCGCCCGCAGCGCCTCGGCGCCTTCGACTGTCATGGGGATAGGCATGGGCCAATTGTCCGCTAAGCGTGCATGTCCTGCAAACAGCGCACTTCCTCGCCATGGCCTTGAGCGATGGCTGCAACAAACGCCTCGCCCGCCGCCAGCGTGGTGGTGTAACACACCTTGTTGGCCAGTGCGATGCGACGGATGATGGCCGAGTCGGCGATGGACTGGCGACCCTCCGTAGAGTTGATGATGAGGTCGATCTGTTCGTTCTTCAGCAGGTCTGCGACATTCGGCCGGCCCTCCCCAACCTTGTCCACAACATCACACGGAACGCCGGCGGCGTTGAGCACCCGAGCCGTGCCGCGTGTGCCGATGAGTTTGAAGCCGAGATCTACCAGCCCGCGGCCCACACCCACGACCCCAGGCCGATCCGCCGCCTTGACGCTGACGAACGCACGTCCTCCTGTTGGCAGCTCAACCCCCGCCGCAAGCGATGCTTTCGCAAACGCCTCACCGAACGTCACGCCGGTACCCATGACCTCGCCGGTGGACTTCATCTCAGGGCCAAGTATCGGGTCGACGCCTGGAAACTTGACGAAGGGAAACACCGATTCTTTGACGTTCACGAAGGGCGGCTGAATTTCCTCGGTGAACCCCTGCGCTTCGAGGCTCATCCCAGCCATGCAACGCGCGGCAACTTTGGCCAGCGACACGCCGATGCACTTGGACACGAACGGTACGGTGCGGGATGCGCGCGGATTGACTTCCAGCACGAAGATCTCGCCATCCTGCACCGCAAGTTGCACGTTCATGAGGCCGACCACACCGAGCTCCAGAGCCATGGCGGCGACCTGGCTGCGGATTTCATCCTGCAGTTCAGGGCTCAGGTCGCGCGGCGGGAGCGAGCAGGCCGAGTCACCGGAATGCACGCCCGCCTGTTCGATGTGCTGCATGATGGCGCCGATGACCACGCGCTCACCGTCGCAAACCGCATCCACATCCACTTCGATGGCCTGATCGAGGAAGCGGTCGAGCAGCACCGGCGCATCGTTCGATACGTCCACAGCGCGCATCAGGTACTCCTTGAGCTCATCGTCGTCGTAGACGATCTCCATCGCCCGACCGCCGAGCACATAGGACGGACGCACGACGATGGGATAACCGATCTCACCGGCCCCCTTCAGGCCACTTTCGATGTCCGTGGCGGTACGGTTCGACGGTTGGCGCAGTCCGAGCTTCTCGATCAGCGCCTGAAAGCGTTCGCGATCTTCCGCCCGGTCGATGGCATCAGGACTGGTGCCGATGATGGGCACACCCGCCCGCTCCAGCGCATCCACCAGCTTCAGCGGCGTCTGGCCACCGAACTGAACAATCACGCCGGTGGGTTGCTCCACGTCGCAGATGGCCAGCACGTCTTCCAGCGTCACCGGCTCGAAGTACAAGCGGTCAGAAGTGTCGTAGTCGGTGGAGACGGTTTCCGGGTTGCAGTTGACCATGATGGTCTCGTAGCCATCTTCGCGCATGGCCAACGCCGCGTGCACACAGCAGTAGTCGAACTCGATACCCTGCCCGATGCGGTTGGGTCCACCGCCCAGCACCATGATCTTCTTACGGTCCGACGGCGCCGCTTCGCATTCCTCCTCGTAGGTGGAGTACATGTAAGCGCTCGTTGCCGGGAACTCGGCAGCGCAGGTGTCCACCCGGCGAAACACCGGATTCACGCCGGCGCCCTGGCGCAGGCTGCGCACGGTCAGTTCATCGCTACCAAGCAGCTTGGCAAGACGCGCATCCGAAAAGCCTTTGCGTTTCAGCGCCAGCCACTCTTCCCGAGCAAGGCTTTCTGCGGCCTTGTTAGCAAGCCCCTGCTCCGTGAGCACGAGATCCTCGATCTCTGCGAGAAACCACGGGTCGATCTTGGTTAGGCCAAATATGTCCTCGAGCGACATGCCGAAGCGGAAGGCATCCGCGACATACCACAGTCGCTCAGCGCTCGGTGTCTGCAGCTCTGCGCGCAGTATGCGTTCGTCGGCTTTTTTCAGCATCGGGTCGAAACCGGTCTTACCCGTCTCGAGGCCACGAAGCGCTTTCTGCAGGGATTCCTGGAAGGTACAGCCGATGGCCATGACCTCGCCCACGGATTTCATCTGCGTGGTGAGCCTGGCATCCGCCTTTGGAAACTTCTCGAAGGTGAAGCGCGGAATCTTGGTGACGACGTAATCGATGGACGGCTCAAACGAAGCCGGGATGACGCCACCGGTGATGTCATTTTCCAGCTCATCGAGGGTGTAGCCCACCGCAAGCTTCGCAGCCACCTTGGCGATGGGGAAGCCCGTGGCTTTGGAGGCGAGCGCAGAGGAACGGGACACGCGTGGGTTCATCTCGATGACCACGACCCTGCCGGTGTCGGGGCAGATTCCAAACTGCACGTTGGAGCCGCCGGTCTCAACGCCGATTTCGCGCAACACCGCGATAGAGGCATTGCGCAGGTTCTGGTACTCCTTGTCAGTGAGTGTCTGCGCAGGCGCTACCGTGATGCTGTCACCGGTGTGCACGCCCATCGGGTCGAGGTTCTCGATGGCACACACGATGATGCAGTTGTCTTTCTTGTCACGCACCACCTCCATCTCGAACTCTTTCCAGCCCAACAGGCTCTCATCGATGAGAAGCTCGTTCGTGGGCGACAGGTCGAGCCCGCGCTGGCAGATCTCCTCGAACTCTTCGGTGTTGTAGGCGATGCCACCGCCGCTGCCACCGAGCGTGAACGACGGCCGGATGATGCACGGAAAGCCGATGCGCGACTGTAGCTGCTGAGCCTCTTCCAGGGAGTGGGCGATGGCCGAGCGTGGTGTCTCGAGGCCAATGGCCTTCATGGCCTGGTCGAAGCGCTCACGATCCTCCGCTTTGTCTATGGCGTCACGGCTGGCACCGATGAGCTCCACGCCGTGCTCCTCGAGCACCCCTTCGCGTACGAGATCAAGCGCGCAGTTCAGCGCCGTCTGTCCGCCCATCGTCGGCAACAGCGCGTCGGGTTTCTCCTTGGCAATGATGCGTGCCACGGTTCGCCATTCCACCGGCTCGATGTAGGTGGCATCAGCCGTCGCCGGGTCGGTCATGATGGTGGCCGGGTTGGAGTTCACAAGCACCACACGGTAGCCCTCATCGCGCAACGCTTTGCAGGCCTGAGCACCAGAGTAGTCAAACTCACAGGCCTGGCCGATGACGATGGGCCCGGCACCAAGAATCAGGATCGTAGAAATATCGGTTCTTTTAGGCACGTTCGTTCCCCGCCATCAGGTCGATGAAACGATCGAACAGGTACTGGCAGTCCTGCGGCCCAGGGCTCGCTTCGGGATGCCCCTGGAAACCGAACGCCGGCCTGTCGGTACGCGCCACACCCTGCAGCGTGCCGTCAAACAGCGATTTGTGCGTTGCCTGCAGGCAGTTCGGCAGCGATGCCTCATCTACAGCAAAGCCGTGGTTCTGACTCGTGATCACCACCTCGCCCGTGGCCAGGTCCTGCACCGGATGGTTGGCGCCGTGATGGCCGAACGGCATCTTCACGGTTTTCGCGCCGCTCGCCAGGCTCATGAGCTGGTGCCCGAGACAGATGCCGAACATTGGCATGCGGGCATCGAAGAACTGCTGGATCGCGGCGATGGCATAGTCGCAGGGGTCTGGATCACCTGGGCCGTTGGAAAGAAAGACACCGTCAGGGGACATGGCAAGCACTTCGTCGGCAGGCGTCTGCGCGGGCACCACCGTGAGATCGCAGCCACGCTCCGCCAGAAGACGAAGGATGTTTCTCTTCACCCCAAAGTCGTATGCAACCACTCGGAAACGCGCGTCGCCTCGCGTCGCATAGCCACTATCCAGCCGCCAGGCAGCCTCCGTCCAGCTGCGCCGCGGTCCGGTGACTTCTTTGGCAAGATCGAGGCCAGCAAGGCCCGGATGCGCCTGCGCCGCGGCAATCGCTTCCGCTTCCCGCTCAAACGCATCACTCGCCGCAAGGATGCATCCCGGCTGCGCGCCGTGGGCGCGTATGTGCCGCGTCAAACGGCGCGTATCGAGGTCCGCAATGGCCACCACGTTTTCTGCCTGCAGGTACTCCGGCAAGGAACGCTGGCTGCGCCAACTGCTCACCCGCCGGGGCAGCTGGCGGATGATCAGGCCCTTGGCCCACACCCGATCGCTTTCCACGTCTTCTTCGTTGACGCCGGTGTTGCCGATCTGTGGATAGGTGAGCGTGACGATCTGCTCGGCATAGGAGGGATCGGTGAGAATCTCCTGATAGCCCGTCATGGCCGTGTTGAATACGACCTCACCAACGGATTGCCCCTCGCGGCCGATCGACAGGCCGCGGAACACACTACCGTCTGCAAGCGCCAGTAACGCCGGTATCAAAATTCTTTCCCCAACGGTGCACGCGAGCCAGTTTCAGGATTTCGGTATGGCTCGCAAAAAGGCGAGATCGTAGCCCGTCCTCATCGGCCGCAATCTCGCCCTTTGTTGGGGTGGCAAGTTTAATGCGTTCCTTCGAACATCACCAGCGTCGAGGCGATTAATGCGCAAATTCCGGGGTTTTTAAAACGTCAGAACCCCAGTAACCCCTGCATGTCGTACATGCCCGGCTGCGCACCGGCGAGAAAACGACTGGCACGCAATGCGCCTTGGGCGAAATTCATGCGTGAGTGCGCACGGTGGGTAATCTCGATCCGCTCGCCAAGGCCGGCAAACAGCACCGTGTGGTCGCCGACGATGTCTCCCGCCCGTATGGTCTCGAAGCCGATGGTTTCGCGCTTGCGCTCGCCAGTGATGCCCTCCCGGCCGTACACCGCCACGTCCGCCAGCCTGCGGCCGGTCGCTTCGGCAAGGATCTCGCCCATGCGCACCGCCGTGCCGGATGGAGCATCGATCTTGTGCCGGTGATGCGCTTCGATCACCTCGATATCGACGCTGTCGCCGAGGGTTTCGGCGGCAATCTGCAGCAGCTTGAACACCAGGTTGACGCCCACGCTCATGTTCGGCGCCATCAGGATAGGGACCTGCGTAGCTGCCGCACGAATCTGTGCAAGGCCCGCGTCGTCGAAGCCCGTAGTGCCGATCACTAACGCTTTGCCAGCAGCCGCACACCGCTCCGCATGCACCAGCGTCGCGGCCGGCACGGTGAAGTCGATGAGCACATCGAACGCTTCGAGCACGGCATCGATGTCCGCACCGATTGCCACGTTCAATCGCCCAACGCCTGCGAGCTCACCGGCATCGGTACCCAGGAAGTCGCTGTCCGACCGCTCCAGCGCAGCGCCGAGTTCGAGATCGGAGGCCTCATCGATCGCCTGCACGAGGGTACGCCCCATGCGGCCTGCAGCCCCCGTAACCGCAACCCTAATCATGATGTGAGCCCATCGAAGAAGTCCTTAACACCCTGGAACCAGGAGGATTCTTTGGGCGAGTTTTTCTCGCCGCCCGCCTTGATGGTATCGCGCAGCTTCTCCAGCAGCTCTTTCTGATCGCTGCTGAGATTCACGGGCGTTTCCACCACCACGCGACACAACAGATCACCCACTGCACCACCCCGTACCGGCTGCACGCCCTTGCCACGAAGGCGGAACATCTTGCCGGTCTGGGTGCCAGCCGGAATCTTCAGCTTTACGCGGCCATCGAGGGTTGGCACCTCCAGCTCGCCGCCGAGCGCTGCGTCAGGAAATGACAGCGGCACATCGCAGTGCAGGTGTTTGCCGTCGCGGCGAAAGATCGGGTGCGGCCGCACCTCGATCTGCACGTACAAATCCCCGGGCGGACCGCCGGCCATGCCGGCTTCGCCCTCTCCCGTGAGACGGATGCGGTCGCCAGTATCAACGCCGGGAGGCACACGGACAGACAGCGTTTTGCGCTTCTCCACGCGTCCGCCGCCGCCACATTTGCCGCACGGGTCCGTGATAACACGCCCCTGGCCCCGGCAGCGCGGGCAGGTCTGCTGCAGCGAGAAAAAGCCCTGTGCCACGCGGATCTGACCTGCTCCGCCGCAGTCCGGGCAGGTGGTGGGCTGGGTGCCTGGCCGTGAGCCCGAGCCATCGCACTCCTCACAGCCGACGAGCACGGGCACGCGCAACTCGACCTGGTCGCCGCGTACCGCCTGTTCCAGGTCCAGATCCAGCGCATAGCGAAGATCCGAGCCGCGGGCAGGCCCGCCGCGACCACCGCGCCCGCCACCGAATATATCGCCGAACACATCGCCGAAGATGTCGCTGAACGTGCCTTCGAAACCTCCGCCCATGCCGCCGGCATTCTGATCCACTCCGGCGTGGCCGAAGCGGTCGTAAGCAGCCTTCTTTTCCGGGTCCGTCAGCACTTCGTAGGCTTCGGTGGCCTCTTTGAACTTGACCTCTGCCTCAGGATCATCGGAGTTGCGGTCTGGATGAAATTTCATGGCCAGCCGCCGATAGGCCTTTTTGATGTCATCGGCCGAAGTGTCGCGACCGACACCCAACACTTCGTAGTAATCGCGCTTAGCCATTTCTCAACTCGTCAATACAGCAAAGCGCCGCAACAAGGCGGCGCTTTTACTTTCCGGTGTAAGGGAAGAACGAAGAATCGCTACTTGTCCTTATCGTCGACCTCTTCGAACTCGGCGTCCACCGTATCACCATCAGCGCCGGAGTCACTACCACCGGCTGCGTCACCTGCATCGGCACCTGCTGCCTGCGCCTGGTCTTCGTACATCTTCTGCGCGAGGGTTGCCGACGCTGCGGACAGTGCCTGCATCTTCGCTTCGATGTCCGCCTTGTCGCCTTTCTTCAGCGCTTCTTCAAGCTCCGAAGCGGCTTTCTCGATGGCGTCCTTCTCCTCCTGCGTTGCCTTGTCACCAGCATCGGTGACCGCTTTGCGGGCGCCATGCACCAGGGCATCCGCCTGATTGCGCAGCTGCACCATCTCTTCGAACTTGGCGTCTTCCGCGGAATGGGCTTCCGCGTCACGCACCATCTTGTCGATCTCATCTTCCGACAGCCCGCTGGACGCCTGGATGACGATGGATTGCTCCTTGCCGGTCGCCTTGTCCTTCGCCGACACGTTGAGGATACCGTTGGCGTCGATATCGAAACTCACCTCGATCTGCGGCATGCCGCGGGGCGCCGGCGGGATATCGGAGAGATCGAAGCGGCCAAGAGACTTGTTGGCGTCAGCCTGCTTACGCTCGCCCTGCAGAACGTGAATGGTCACGGCCGTCTGATTGTCATCCGCTGTCGAAAAAGTCTGCGTCTTCTTCGTGGGGATGGTGGTGTTCTTCTCAATCAACGCGCTCATCACGCCGCCCAGGGTTTCGATGCCCAGCGACAGCGGCGTCACGTCGAGCAGCAGCACGTCACTGCGCTCACCCGACAGCACGGCTGCCTGAATGGCAGCACCCATGGCCACCGCCTCATCCGGGTTGACATCGCGCCGGGCTTCTTTGCCGAAGAACGCTTTTACCTTCTCCTGCACCAGCGGCATGCGCGTCTGGCCACCGACCAGGATGACATCGTCCACCTCACCAACCGACAGGCCGGCATCCGCCAGCGCCGTTTTGCACGGCTCGATGGTGCGTGCCACGAGGTCTTCCACCAGAGATTCGAGCTTGGCGCGGGTGAGCTTCATCACCAGGTGCTTGGGCCCGCTCTGGTCCGCTGTGATGTAGGGCAGATTCACTTCGGTCTGCTGGCTGTTGGACAGCTCGATCTTGGCCTTCTCCGCCGCTTCCTTCAGACGCTGCAGTGCCAGCGGATCGTTGTGCAGATCCACGCCGTGCTCTTTCTTGAAGGACTCCGCCAGGTAGTCGATGACCCGCAGGTCGAAGTCCTCGCCACCGAGGAACGTGTCGCCATTGGTGGACAGCACCTCAAACTGATGCTCGCCATCAATCTCTGCGATCTCGATGATGGACACGTCGAACGTGCCGCCGCCGAGGTCATACACCGCCACTTTGGCGTCACCGCGGGCCTTGTCGAGGCCGTACGCGAGCGCTGCCGCCGTGGGCTCGTTGATGATGCGCTTCACCTCCAGGCCAGCGATACGACCGGCGTCTTTGGTGGCCTGGCGCTGGGAGTCGTTGAAGTATGCAGGCACCGTGATCACCGCTTCGGTGACCGTCTCGCCGAGGTACTCCTCAGCGGTCTTCTTCATTTTCTTCAGCACTTCCGCCGACACCTGCGGCGGTGCCAGCTTGTCGCCCTTCACCTGGATCCAGGCGTCGCCGTTGTCCGCAGCGGCAATGGTGTAGGGCACCATCTTGATGTCCTTCTGCACCACCGCGTCGTCGAAACGACGGCCGATGAGCCGCTTCACCGCAAATAGCGTGTTGGTGGGGTTGGTCACCGCCTGCCGCTTGGCACTCTGGCCAACGAGGATCTCACCGTCTTCGGTGTAGGCGACGATGGAAGGCGTCGTGCGGTCGCCTTCCGAGTTTTCGATGACCTTGGCGTCCTTCCCGTCGACCACAGCCACGCAGGAATTCGTGGTACCGAGGTCGATGCCGATGATCTTACCCATCTGTTCCGATCTCCAATTGGCGCCTTGCGGCGCGCTTCAATTCGTTCGTTTCTCTATATGCGGTCGCAACCGGCAAGTTCAACCGTCAACCGCTTTGCTGACGATGACTTTTGCAGCCCGGATCACGCGATCGTGCAGAAGGTATCCGCGCTGCAGCACTTCCATCACGGAGTTGGGCTCCATATCGGGGTTTGGCACCATCGCCATGGCCTCGTGCTTCTGCGGATCGAACGGCTCACCCAGCGGATGCTCCGTGGTGAGGCCATACTTCCCAACCGTTTCGAGAAAGAGCTTCTGCGCGAGTTCCAGGCCCTGCGCCACTGCGGAACCGGCGTCCCCTTCGAGTTTTGCCGCCTCCTCGATGCCTTTTTCGTAGGAATCCAGGGCAGGCAGCAGGTCACCGAGCAGCTTCTCCACGCCGAATTTGTGCGCGTTTTCCACGTCTCGGGCGCTGCGCCGGCGCAGATTTTCCATCTCCGCCTGGCTGCGCAGCAGCTGATCTTTCAGGCGGCTGACCTCGTCATCCGCCGGTGCATCATCCCCTTGTGCAGAGGCTGCAACTTCCTCGGCAACCTCCTCCTGCGCCGCGTCTTCCGGCAAGTGTTCGGGCTCGTCGGCCATGCGTACTCGATCCTGCAAACATCCAGCCGCTCTGTGTGGGGGCACCCCCCCGAGAATTCAAGGGCCGATGTCAGCCGTGCCGGAGTGCCGCGCCGAGGATGCGGGCGGTTACGTCGATGACGGGGATGACCTCCTTGTAGGCCATGCGGGTTGGGCCGACCACACCGAGCACTCCGGCCAATACCCCGTCCACCTCGTATGCGGTGGTGAGCATCGATACGTCATCCACCACGGCGTAGCCGGTCTCCTGGCCGATGAAAAGCTGAATGCCGTCGGTTTCCAGGCACCGGTCGAGCAGATGCAGGATCGAGCCTTTGCGGGAGAACGCGTCGAACAGCGTGCGCACCGACTCCATGTCGCCCGATGCGTCCAGCAGCCGCGTTTCGCCCGCCACCACCACCCGCTGGCTGCCGTCCTCGTCTTCGCTGACTTCGAAGGTCCGGTTGGCGAGCTCCAGCGCCGTCTGCATGAGGTGGTCCATGCGGCTTTTGTCGCTCTGCATGGATTCGAGCACAGACTCGCGAATGGCCAGCAGCGATTTGCCGGCAAACTCCTGATTGACGAAGTTGCTGGCGACCACCAGCTCCGTCTCCGTGTATTCCCGCTCGGTGTGGATGACCCGGTTCTGCACCTCACGGTCGCGCATGACCAGCACCACCAGCACCCGCTTCTCCGACAGCTTGACGAACTCCAGATGCTTGAGCGCCACGCCGTCACGCCGGGGCGTGGTGACCACACATGTCAGGTGTGTGAGGTGCGAGAGCAGTTCGCCGGCGGATTGCACCAGCTCCCTGGGCGAGAGATCCGGGTCCAACTGACGTTCCACCTCCTGCATACGTTTCGCATCCAGCGGCTCCACCGCCATCACGGATTCGATGAAGAAGCGCAGCCCCTCCTCCGTCGGTATCTTGCCGGCGGAGGTGTGCGGCGAGCGCACGAGCCCCAGGTGCTCGAGATCCGCCATGATGTTACGCACGGTGGCGGAACTGACGGCCACGTCCGGCATGCTCGCAAGCATCTTCGACGGCACCGGCCGACCCTCGCCGATGTAGTGCTCCACCACCAGCCGGAACAGCTGCTGGGCCCGGGAATCGAGCAGGGTTTCTGGCACGTTGGACTCACGATTTGGCATAGCGATGACCGTATGCAACGTCTTCTTGATGCGTCAATATGCTTTCTATGCTGAAGCACCTGACAGTGCAAGATTTCGCCCTCGTAGCCCGCCTGGATCTGGACCTGGCAGCGGGCCTGACCGTTATTACCGGCGAGTCCGGGGCGGGCAAATCCATCCTGCTCAGCGCTCTGTCGCTGGTACTGGGCGAGCGCGCGTCCACCGATCTGGTGCGCCCGGGTACCACCCGCGCCGACGTGCATGCGGAATTCGACTTACGCGGCCAGGACACCATCGCCGCCACACTGAAGACGCTGGAGCTGCACGACCCGGACCAGCCGGAACTCTGCCTGGTGCGCCGCACCGTCGGTGCGGATGGCCGTTCCAGAGCCTTCGTCAACGGTGCGCCGGTGACGCTGCAGGTGCTGCGCAACATCACCGAGGGGCTCGTCGACCTGCACGGTCAGCATGACAACCTGCGCCTCGCCGACCGCAACGTGCAGCTGGCTCTTCTGGACGACTTCGCCGGCACCGAGGGGGAGCGGACCAAGGTCGGCAAACTGTTCCGCAGCATCAAAGCCAAACAGCAGGAAGCCCAGGCGCTGCGCACGCTCCTGAGCCGCGATGCGGATCGCGCCGAGCTCCTGCGCTACCAGCTCGAGGAGCTCGATGCGCTGGGGCTCAACCCAGGGGAGTTCGAGCGTCTGGAGGCAGAACAGAAACGCCTGTCCAGGGTAGACACGTACCTGGCGATCACCCAGGCAGGAATGGACGGGATCGATGAGCTGGACGCCCTGCGCAGCGTCGCCCGCAAACTCGAAGACATCGACGACTCGCACACCAGCCTGGCCAGCGCACGGCAAACGCTGCACGACGCCCTGGGCTTGCTGGACGACGCCCACGCTGAGCTGCGTCGCTACGCCGAAGCCCTCGAAAGCGACCCACAGCGGCTGCAGACCGTGGACGAACGGCTTGGTGAGATCCACGCCCTGGCCCGCAAACACCACATTCCACCGGCGGAGCTCGCCGGCCTCGGCGAGCGGCTCGCCAGCGAGCTCGAAGGCATGGCCGCCGATTCCAGCGCTCTGGATGCGCTGACGAAGGAAATCGACACGCTCACGGCAGAGTACGACGACGCGGCGAAGAAGCTCAGCAGCAAACGCAAGCGCGCCGCCGGCAAGTTCGACAAGGAAGTAACGGCAACCATACGCAAGCTGGCGCTACCGAAGGCCAGCCTCGAGGGTCGATTCGAATCTGCACGGGGCGAAACCGGCATCGATGCGTTCGAATTCTGGGTGACCACCAACCCCAAGTACCCAGCCGGACCGCTGCAGAAAATCGCTTCCGGCGGTGAGCTTGCGCGCATCAGCCTTGCCATTCAGGTCACGGCCGCCCGCACCAGCCATCTGCCCTGCCTGATCCTCGACGAGGCGGATGTAGGCGTTGGCGGCACAACCGCGGACACCGTAGGCCGCATGTTGCGCGATCTCGGGGCCCATACCCAGGTACTGTGCGTAACCCACGCGCCGCAGGTGGCGGCTTTGGGCGATCACCACCTGCTGGTGCGCAAGACCGAAGACCAGGACACGGAGATCCGCGCGCTTCACTCCGAGGACCGGCTGGCTGAGGTGGCGCGCATGCTGGCGGGCGCCGATGTCACGCAGAAGACGCGGGACTACGCCGCAGCGCTGTTGGCGGAGGCCTGACAGATCAGTAACATGCCGCACTCGAAAGCAGACCGGGGCCGACACAGCATGTCGATCACCGCCAGAATCATCGCCTGCGTGGCCGTGCTAGCACTCGGCGCCTGCAGTATGCCCAAGCTCAGCATGCCGAGTTTCAAGATTCCGCGTGTGCACAAGGTCACCGTGCAGCAGGGCAACGTGATCACCCAGCAGATGGTGGACCGCCTTGAACCCGGCATGACACGCAGCCAGGTGGTCTATGTGATGGG
>JAUILW010000045.1 GCA_030432795.1 Gammaproteobacteria bacterium | reverse complement strand
GGCGCCGGTGAGTACGGAGATCGTGGATCGCGTGCAGCAGGTGGGCGACCGGTTGGCATCACTCGGCGCCGTAGTGTCCGATACCGCACGGCCGGCGTTTCCGGCGAGCCTGTCGCACGAGACCTATCTGCCGCTCCTGGGTGGCATGACTGAGGGGCCGGAAGCGCAATTGAAGTACGTGGACTGGATGGCGCTGCACGGCCAGCGCGGGTATCTGCGTGTTCAGTGGCAGCAGTTTTTCCGCGACTGGGACATCCTCCTGTGCCCCATCGCCTCGGTGCCGGCATTTCCGCAGGACCAGAGCGAGATGACCTCGCGCACCCTCGACATCAACGGCGAGCAGCGCTCCTACTTCGAGCAGCTGTTCTGGGCAGGCCTTGCGACGGTGAGCTACCTGCCCAGTACGGTGTTTCCCACGGGGCTTTCCGCGGGTGGCCTGCCGATCGGCCTGCAGGCCATGGGTGCGGAGTTTGCAGATCGCACGACCATCGAGTTCGCGCGCCTGGCGGCGCAGGAGTTCGGTGGCTTTCAGCCGCCGCCGGGCTATCAGTCGTGAGCGCCATCAGCCGTTTTCCTGTGCCTGAGATCGACGACCTGCCGGACGATCTGCGTGCCCGCATTCTCGAGGTGCAGGAGAAATCAGGCTTTGTGCCCAATGTCTTTCTGGCTCTGGCGCACCGGCCGGATGAGTGCCGTGCGTTTTTTGCGCATCACGATGCGCTCATGGAGAGAGCGGGTGGCTTGAGCAAGGCCGAGCGGGAGATGATCGTGGTGGCCACATCGAACCTCAATGGCTGCCAGTACTGCGTGGTGGCACACGGCGCGATCCTGCGCATCCGCGCGAAGAACCCGTTGATCGCTGATCAGATCGCCATCAACTACCGCAAGGCCGACATCACTGAGCGCCAACGCGCCATGCTGGATTTTGCGATGAAGGTGGCGGCGCGCTCGGCGGAGGTGAACGATGCGGATTTCGCGGCGTTGCGTGGGCATGGCTTCGATGACGACGACATCTGGGATATTGGCGCCATTGCTGCGTTTTTTGCCATGAGCAATAGGCTGGCAAACATGAGCGGCATGCGCCCCAACGACGAATTCTATGGTATGGGGAGGTAACGGGTGAGCGAACGTTTGAGCGAGAGATTGAACGGCAAGGTGGCGCTGATCACGGGTGCAGGCGGCGGTATCGGCCGTGCCAGCGCCGAGCGCATGGCGCGTGAGGGTGCAGCGGTGATGTGCGCGGACATCGACACGCAGGCCGCCGAGGGTACGGTTGCGCTCATCGAGCAGGCCGGCGGCACGGCGGACAGCCTCGGTGTGGATGTATCCGACGAAGCGCAGGTGCAGCGTGCCATAGCCGCTACCGCGGAGCGCTTTGGCAAACTCAACGTGCTGTTCAACAACGCAGGCGTCGGTGCCGGCTTCAGTTGGGATCAGACGGTTGCCATCAACCTTACCGGTGTGTTCTACGGCTTATGGCACGGTGTGCGTCATCTTGCAGCCAATGGCGGTGGCGTCATTATCAACACGGCATCCATCGCCGGCCTGGTGGGTTTGAGCGGTGCCACCGGCGTATCGGCCGATGAGATGCAGCCCGGCGGTCCAGCCTATATTGCCGCCAAGCACGGTGTGGTCGGGCTCACCAAACAGTTCGCGGTTAGCCATGGCGCCAAAGGGGTGCGGGTCAACGCCATAGCGCCGGGGTTCATCGAAACCGCCATGACCCAGGAGATGCGCGACGATCCGGAAACCCGTGACTACCTCACCTCTCTGCATCCGCTCGGCAGGCTGGGGCGGGCGGAAGAGATCGCCGCGGTGGCAGCCTTCCTTGCCAGCGACGACGCCAGCTTCATCAACGGCGTGACGCTGCCGGTGGATGGCGGCTACACGGCACGATAGCGCGCTGCGACGTAAGGAGGCAAAGCATGGATAAAACGCCGCTGGTCAAAGCGCCGGAGCCGGACCTTGGTGGCGCGGCCATCGATACGCGCAGCTACCATGACGCTGCATTTCTCGAGCGTGAAGCGGACAGACTCTGGTCGCGTACCTGGCTGCTCGCCGGCCTGCTTGCGGATGTCGAGTCACCGGGTGATTACTTCACGTTCGAGATTGGTCGTGAGTCGATTCTCGTTGTGCGCGACGCGGAAGGGAGCATTCGTGCCTTCTTCAACGTGTGCAGCCACCGTGGCAATCGCCTCTGCGAAGCGCCGCTCGGCAATGTGGACCGGCTCGCCTGCCCGTTTCATCGCTGGACTTTCAACCTGGATGGATCGGTTCGTGGCATTCCACGAAGCGATGAGTTCCCGCAGGGGCTCCCTGGCGATCGCCTGGCATTGACACCGCTGCGCGTGGATACGTGGGGCGCATTCGTCTGGGTTTCCATGGACCCGGACATCGAACCGTTGCTGGATTATCTTGGGGACGTCGCACCACACCTTGATCCCTACGAAACGCAGCGCCACGTGCTGGTCATGGACGAAACCGTGGAGTGGCACTGCAACTGGAAGACCTCACTGGACATCTTCTCCGAGACTTACCATGTCATCGGCGTGCACCCCGAAGGGGAGGCGGTGTCAGACGACGTCAATGTGCAGATTGACCTGTACGGGCCGCACAGCCGCTTCATTTCACCGATGTATGTGCCGAGCCCTCGCGTGGCGGACGGGGTGAAGCTGCCGCAGATGTTGAAGGACTATCTGGCGAGCGAGGGCTTCCCCATCGATACCTATGAGGGGGATACCACCACGGTTCGCGGAGATGTGGCGGCGTTCAAGCGGCAGCAGAGTAGCGAGACGGGGCTCGACTTTTCGCGCCTGCACGACGAGCAGCTGACGGCGGACTTCCATTACAACGTGTTCCCCAACGTGACATTCAACATGTTTGCCGAGCAGTTCTGGCTGTTCCGGCATCGGCCGCATCCGACCGATCCCAACCGCATGTACTTCGATCGTATGATCTTCAACCGCGTGCCGGAAGGCGAGCGCACTGCCAGTACCCGGGCTGGCGCGGTGGACCTATTCGTGAGCCTGGACGAGGAGCAGGTGTCTGGTCGCGTGAAACATGTCAGCTACCGCTACGGCGAGCGGTCGTCGGGATTGCTGCTCGACCAGGACGCACGTTGCCTGGCGGGTGTGCAGCAGGGGCTGCAGTCGCGTGGGTTCAAGGGCATGTGGCTCGGCAACCCGGAGCGCCGCATCCGCAATTTTCACGCCTGGTACGCGCGTTACCTGGAAGGCTGACGTCAAAGTCCCGTCGTTGTGTGCGCTGTGTCACGCCAGCGCACTGACTTGCAGCGTAGTTTGCGGGAATGAACATACTGCGCGCGGTAACGGGATTGACGGCGTTGCACCTCCTAATTGCCTGCGGCGGTGAGGTGTCGACCCTTGAAAGCAACAGCAATGCAACTGTGGGGGTGGAGTTGCAGGCAGTACGCGTCGCTGCCCGCCAGCTTCACCCTGGCGCCGGTGCCGTGTTGCAGCAACAGCGATGGCCCAACCTGCGGCCCCACCTGCACACCGACCACTACTTCATCCACTACGGCGATATCACGCAAAACGTCATCGAGACAGCGAAACGCTACCAGGTAGCGATTCTGCATCCCCAGTGGCCGAGCCTCACGCGTACGGTGGTGGCGCAGATCCAGGAAGGTCTCGATCCGTTGAATCCGAACGACGATGTCCAAGTGCTGCTCTATGTTTCCGTGGGCGAGGATCTGCGCACGGCGCAGTACACCGATGCGCAGATGCTGGCGGATCCAAGGTTCACCGGCGACGGCAGCGGCCCTCGGGTTGATCCCCGGGGGGTGTACCCCAACGGACTTGCGGATTTCTCCGGTGTGCAGCCGCTGGGTGCTCCATCGCCCGGCGGTAGCGGGTTCGCGTCGTTCTATCTGGACGACAACGATCTGGTAAACGGCGCAGCGGATGGTCTGCCTGACCGCAACAGCCACTTTGGTGCGGCGTTCGTCAACGCTGGTGACCCCGCGTGGTTCGAGGTTGTCGATAACATGACCATGGACGGGGTTGATGGCCTTGCCGGGTTTCGCGAAGCGATGACGTTGGATTTCGGTCGAGGTCTGGGCGCGGATGGCGTTTTTCTCGACACCATTGACACGGCTGCACCAAACTTTTACACGGATAACACATCACCCAATCAGGGGGAGTTCGAGTGGACGGCTCCTGGTTTTGCGGACTTCATCCGGAGGCTGAAGCGGGCCTATCCGAACAAACTCGTACTGCAGAATCGCGGCCTGTTCTTCTTTGATCCACGCCTGGCACACTACAGGCACAATCCGGGCAGCGCGGTGGACTATCTGCTGTTCGAAAGCTACCGCCTCAATTCCAACGGCTTTGAGTCGTATAACCCGTTCTTCTTTGCGGACAATAAGCACAACTTCATGCCTAAGCTCGCTGCCGAAGCGGGTCGGCCGGATGGCTTCCGGGTGCTCAGCCTCGGCTATGCGGAGGGCCCCGACATTTCTCTTGCAACGCTCAATGGCAACTCGAGTGCAGGTGAGCAGACGCTTCTCGAGGATATCGAGGAGACGCAGGCCATCGCCGGCTTCCGTCACTACATCACGAGCGCCGGCCTGGACGTTGAGAATGACTTCGTGCTCCAGCAGGGCGACCTGACGGATGCCAGCCCGCCGGTGTGGAGCAGCACGTACAACGACAACGCCCGTGGCTGGCCGGAACAGAGCGACGCACCGACGCCGAGGGTCGGATTGCAGCAGGCCATCGCGGAATCAGGTGCTGTGCGTCTGCGGTGGGACGTCGCGTTGGACATGCATCGCGTGTCGTATGTTGCGTACTATCAGGATGCGCCTTTCGACTTTGCCAGTAACCGTCCACTCGCGGCTGCTACCCGCGTACCGCTACGGGTTGGCATACCTTCGAGTTATGGGCGCGGCGCGCTGTCGGCAACCTATCCCTATGAGGCGGTGGTGGATGGCCTGCGAGGTGATCGCACCTACTACTTCGTCGTGCGGGCTGTGGACACGCTCGGCAACGAGGATGACAACGAACAGACCATTGCTGTGACCTTGCCGGACACACCACAGATCGACGGTGCGTTTGCTGATTGGGACGTGGCGCAGACCGCGCTTCAGGATGGCGATGATGCAGGCGACTCGGCGGGGCCGGACTTCATGGATGTGAAGCTGCATACCACCGAGACGGCGCTGTACCTCTACTTCAGCTCGGACAACCCATTCAACCTCGACGGTTCGCCAACCTATGGCTATTCCCGCACCCTGATCTTTATCGATACCGACCTGGACAGCGCGACAGGCTACAGTGTGGGCGCAGCACTCGGCAGCGAACGGTTGATCGCCGGCAATGGTGCTTATTCGCAGGCGGCGGGAGCGTTCAATACCGGCTATCTGGGCAGCGTGCAGGCAGCGCAGTCCGAAGATCGGCTGCAGACTGAGATGCAGATACCCATCGCGCTACTGGGCGACAGCCGTGAGGTTCGGATTTTGCTGCTCAATGATGAGACGGGTGACTACGCGCCGAACTACGGGGGCTACCTGGAAGCGTTGATGCCAATGTCTGGAGAATGCGCGGGGGACGCTGGCGGGCGAACCTGTCGATTGAGTTGGTAGATGTGACCTGAAGCGACGCTGCCCCGCGCGTGCGGGGCAGCGCAGTAGACCTCAGTACTTGTAGCTCTCCGGCTTGTAGGGGCCTTCTACATCCACGCCGATGTACTTCGCCTGGTCCGTACGAAGCTTAGTCAGCACGCCGCCGAATCCGGCGACCATGAGCTCCGCCACTTCTTCGTCCAGTTTCTTCGGTAGCACTTCTACCGTGATCGGCGGGCGCTGATTTTCCGGCTGGTCGGCCCATCGCTGCTCGAAAAGGTGCATCTGCGCGAGTACCTGATTTGCGAACGAGCCGTCCATGATGCGCGACGGGTGGCCCATGGCGTTGCCGAGGTTTACCAGACGGCCTTCAGACAGCAGGATCAGGTAGTCATCGTCGCTGTCGCTGCGGAAGACCTGGTGTACCTGGTCTTTCACCGTGTCCCAGCGCCAGTTCTTGCGCATGAAAGCGGTGTCGATCTCGTTGTCGAAGTGGCCGATGTTGCAGATCACCGCTCCTTTCTTCACCGCCTGCAGCATGTTGGCGTCGCACACATCTTTGTTACCGGTGCAGGTGACGATGAGGTCGGTGTCCTGCAGGAGTGCGGTGTCGATGTCCTCGAGCTTGCCGGTGTTGTTGCCGCCGCGGTAGGGAGATACCACTTCGAAGCCGTCCATGCAGGCCTGCATGCCGCATATCGGATCCACCTCCGTAACGCGCACGATCATGCCTTCCTGGCGCAGGCTTTGGGCTGAGCCCTTGCCCACGTCGCCGTAGCCCACCACCAGCGCGCGCTTGCCAGACAGCAGCATGTCCGTGCCGCGCTTGATGGCGTCGTTGAGGCTGTGGCGGCAGCCGTACTTGTTGTCGTTCTTCGACTTGGTCACCGAATCGTTGACGTTGATTGCGGGCACTTTCAGCTGACCTTCGGCCATCATCTCGTACAGACGGTGCACGCCAGTGGTGGTTTCCTCGCTGATGCCGTGAATCTTCTCCAGCATCTGGGGGTACTGATTGTGGATGATCTCCGTGAGGTCGCCGCCGTCGTCCAGCAGCATGTTGGCCTCCCACGGCTTGCCATCCTTGAGGATGGTCTGCTCGATGCACCACACATACTCTTCCTCGGTCTCGCCTTTCCAGGCGAACACTGGAATGCCGGCAGCGGCCATGGCAGCGGCGGCGTGATCCTGAGTGGAAAAAATATTGCAGGACGACCAGCGCACGTCCGCGCCAAGTGCACACAACGTTTCGATCAGCACTGCCGTCTGCACCGTCATGTGGATGCAGCCGATGATTTTCGCACCTGCCAGCGGCTGGGTGTCGGCGTAACGCCTGCGCAGCGCCATCAGTGCCGGCATCTCCGCTTCGGCCAGTCGGATTTCTTTGCGGCCGAACTCGGCCAGGTTGATGTCGGCGACTTTGTAGTCGGGCATGGTTGCTGATTCCTTCAGTTGGTTTGCGGTTGAGTGTAGGCAACGAGCTGGATGGAGAAGCCGTTGCGTTGCGCCAGGAACTGCCGAGTGACAGGTTCCAGGCCGACGCTTTCGGCCCATCCGTCCATCTCCTCTTGGGTGAAGCCAAGCCACAGATCGCCGCAAGCGTCCGTCACCCAGTCGTGCTGGTGACGGTCGAGTTCAGCGATGAGCAGCAGCCCGCCCGGATTCAGATGTCTTGTTGCGATCTCGAAGAACGTGCGCGGTGATGTCTGATGGTGCAGCACCATAGCGGCAACGATGAGATCTGCAGGGCAGCCGTCGTACTTCGCGAACTCGGCCTGCACAAGCGTGAGGTTGTTCACATCAAGGGCTTCCGCGCGCACGGGATCGAGCATGGTGCGGCTGCTGTCGATGGCGATGACCTCGGCGAAATCCACGGCCAGCAGGCGCAGGATGTGCGTGTCACCCGGCCCGACTTCCAGCGCTTGGCCGGTGTTTTCCAGTTGCCCCTGCCAGATGTCGCGCAGGCTGTCTGCGTACACGCTGGACTCGCTGATGAGCTTCTGCTGGCTCTTCAGGGCGTGGGCGTTGGACTCAAAAAATGCGCGAACCGTGCGTTCCCGGTCTCGGTGCACGCCGGCGACTCGGCGCTGCAGGTCTGCGGGTGCGGGGCTTGCGTCCAGTGCCTTGAAGAGTTCGCGGATGAAAGGCGAGCCTGAGGCGTCGCAGCGACGGTAGTAGATGCTGTTGCCTTCCCGGCGCTGTTGTACGAGCCCGGCGTTGCGCAGCACCTTCAGGTGGTGGCTGATGGCTGGCTGGGCGGCGTTGAACACATGCGCCAGCTCGCTCACGGCGAATGAATCGTGGGCCAGCAGCCGCAGGAGGTGCGCGCGGCGGTCATCGCCGGCGGCCTTGGCGATCTCCACAACGGGATCGCCCGCAGGCGGGCATGCTTTCGGTTGAGCGGCGGTCATGGCGGCGCAGTATACGGGACCTCGCGCCCCTATATCAAAATAAATTGATATAGATTGTAAGAATCGTGGGCCAGTGCGCTGTGGTAACTTCTCGCGCCATGCACAGCAAACTGCCCGACGTCGGAATCACCATCTTCACGGTCATGTCCCGCCTCGCGGAGGAGCATGGCGCGATCAACCTCTCGCAGGGATTTCCCGACTTCGACCCGCCGGAGGCGCTGCTGGATCGGGTCCAGTACTACCTGCGCTCGGGTCGTAACCAGTACCCGCCGATGATGGGCGTGCCCAGCCTGCGCGAGGCGCTGGCTGGTAAGGTGCGTGACGTCTACGGCCTGGAAGTGGATGTGGAGCGCGAGGTGACGGTCACTTCGGGAGCAACGGAGGCGCTCTTCTGCGCCATCGCCGCGGTCGTGCGCAGCGGTGACGAGGTGATTGTTTTCGATCCGGCCTACGACAGCTATGAGCCGGCGATCACGCTGCAGGGCGCAACCACCCGCCACCTGACGCTTGCCGCACCTGGTTACCGGCCGGATTGGGAGGAAGTGGCGGCTGCTATCAGCCCGCGAACCCGTGCCATTGTCATCAACACGCCGCACAACCCCACCGGTGCCGCGTGGCCCGCGGAGGATCTCCAAGCGCTCGAGCGGCTGGTAGTTCAGCACGGGCTCTACGTCATTGCCGACGAAGTCTACGAGCACATCGTGTTCGACGGGCGACGGCACGAAAGTGTGTGCCGCTATACGGATCTGTACCAGCGCAGCTTCGTGGTTTCATCGCTCGGAAAAACATACCACTGCACCGGATGGAAGATCGGCTACTGTGTGGCGCCGCCAGCGCTCACAGCGGAATTCCGCAAGATTCATCAGTACGTCACCTTCACCTCGCACACCCCTACGCAGCTTGGCCTGGCGGATTTTCTTGCCGCACACCCGGAGCATCACGAGCAATTGGGCGCGTTCTACCAGGCCAAGCGCGATCTGTTTCTGCGCCTGCTCGAGGGATCGCGCTTTGCCGTGCTGCCGAGCGCTGGCACATACTTTCAGCTGCTGGACTACAGCGCCATCAGCGACGAGACGGACAAGGCCCTGGCCGAGCGATGGACCCGGGAGGTGGGGGTGGCGAGCATTCCTCTGTCCGTGTTCTACGCAGCAGGGCAGCAGGCGCCGGTGCTGCGATTCTGCTTCGCCAAGGACGATGCGACACTCACCCGGGCGGCGGAGATCCTGTGTCGACTCTGAATGTCAGCCTGGTGCAGACCCGCACCCACTGGCACGACCCGGCCGCCAACCGCGCCATGTTCGATATCTGGCTGCAGGAGGTACCCCAGGACAGTCAGTTGGTGGTACTCCCGGAAATGTTCAGCACCGGCTTTACGATGGCATCCCGCGAGGTGGCGGAGTCCATGCAAGGCGAAACCGTTCGCTGGCTTGTCGAATGCGCCCGTGCCTTACGAAAAACCATCTGCGGCAGCGTCGTCGTGGAGGAGGGTGGCCGCTACTACAACCGGCTGGTATGGGCGCCGCCTGACGGCCGTCTGCACACCTACGACAAGCGTCACCTGTTTCGCATGGCGGGGGAGACAGAGCACTACGATGCCGGAAACCGGCGTGTGATTGTGCAGTTGGCCGGCTTTCGCGTGTGTCTGGCTGTGTGCTACGACCTGCGTTTCCCGGTGTGGCTGCGTAACCGTGACGACTACGACGTGCTGCTCGTCGTGGCCAACTGGCCGGCCGCCCGGCTGGCTGCCTGGGACACACTGCTGCGCGCACGTGCGGTGGAGAATCTGGCGTACGTCGTTGGCGTTAACGTGCTCGGCACCGACGGCGCGGGCGTGGTCTACGAGGGTGGCTCTGCTGTGTACGATCCGGAGGGGCGGGCGTTGCTGGCGCCGTCGGCGAAATCCGGCGTTGCCGGCGCCCGCCTCGACTTGCAAGCGCTCGCTGAGTATCGTGCCGCTTTTCCCGCCTGGCGGGATGCGGATCGATTTGAGCTGGATATCTGAAGTAGGAGATCTGAGGGATGAGGAGAGTGTTGGGAGTCATTGTTCTGGCCGTTTCCCTGGCCGGTTGCGGCGGGGCAAGCGACGAGGCCGGCGCCTCGCAGCAGGCGGCGGCAGCCCCGCATCCCGGTGAACAGATCTACTTCCGCAGCTGCTTCTCCTGTCATGCCAGCGGCGTTGCCGGTGCACCGCGGGTGGGCGACAACGGCGCCTGGGCGGAGCGCCTGGCGAAGGGCCGAGACGAGTTGGTGCGTGCTACCCGTGAAGGCCTGCCGCCTGGCATGCCGCCCATGGGGCTCTGTCAGGACTGCACCGATGAGCAACTCGAACAGGTGATTGACTACATGCTCGCCGAGAGCGGCCTGGGTACAGACAGCTCTGCTGCGCAGAAATAGGCGGAATCGCCCATTGATGGCGGTTTTCGCCATGTGAAGATAGGTGCGCGCCCGCGACGTGGCGCTTTCCTGATGGCGCGAAATTTGCTTTGCTCCTGGTGATTCTATTGAGAGCGCAGATCAGCCATGCCCCGATACCGCCCCGGCGACATTGTTTCCCGCCGCAAAGGCCTCGTCATGCACAAAGGCGTCGTCATGCGCGATGGACGGGTGCTGCACAACACACCGTTCGTCGGCGAGCACGCCACCACGATGGCGGATTTCAGCGCCGGCAAACGCGTGTATGTGGAGCGCCAGAACGAGGAAGCGCGTCGACGCGCACTGAGGCTGTCTGAGGAGCAGGTTGGGCGCGGCTACCATCTGTTGCGCAACAACTGCGAGCACACTGTGCACAGGGCCACCACCGGACGGGCGGAAAGCCCGCAGCTGCAGTCGTGGCTGGTGGGCATCGGCGTCGGTGCCGTTGCCTTTGCCGCCACGCGGCACCCCGCAGCGGCCGCGGCCGGTTATGCCTTCGGTCGGGGTCTGCTGGCGAGGCTGCGAAAGCGCTAGTCTTTTTTTCAAAAGTGATTCCGACGAGCCGCTTCGCCACCCCTGGCGAGAAACTATCATCCCGTCGTTAAGCAGGCTGATAGACTCGGCATATGCGGCAGAAAGTTCTCGTTTTATACCTGCATGACTCGGCACTCGATTCCGAAGTGGTGGCATGGGCGCAGTACGACGGCACCGGCACCGAGCGGCACAGCGCTGGCGACAGCGACACCCCGCCCTACAAGACCGGGCTCGCAGCGCTGCGGGACGGCTGGCGGCTGATTCAGGCGAGCCCGCTGGTGCAGCATGCCTCCGGTGACGAGTTCCGCACCGGCTACCTGAAGTACGAGTTCTTCTTCGAAAAGCTGGTGCAGTTTCCATGAGCGAGTTGTTGAACACTCAGCAGATGGCGGAGTTCGTGGCTAGGGGCTGCCTGAAGTTCGAGGCTGTGGTGCCCGAGGCGTTGAACCAGCGCTTTCTGTCCGAGGTGGGCCATGTGCCTGAAGACCAGGTAACCGATCTGCTGGCGCACTACGGCCGCATCATGGCGGCGAGCGGCATCCCGCTGGTAGATGCAGGCACGCCGCTGACGCAGGCTTACCCGCAGGGCTCGGCGCTAGCGGACATCTTCGCGCTGCCGCGCGTGCGCGGCATTGTCGACAGTCTGGTGGGATCGACATGCGTGGTGGATCATCACTTTCTGCACATCACCTTTCCGAAGCGGCTCTACGATGCCGCTGGGCAAACGCACACTGCACAGCACACCCATCAGGATTCCACCATCGATCCGCGCCGCGCATTCGATGTGCAGATCATGTACTTCCCGCACGATGTCTCCCTGGACATGGGCGGCACGCGCTACCTGCCCGGCTCTCACCTGCGCATCGTCAGCGAAGCGGCGGTAGCACGCTATCAGAACGTGCGCGGCCAGCAGCACGTGGTGTGTCCGGCGGGTTCGCTTCTGGTGCTGCATCACGGCATCTGGCATGGCGGCGGGCTGAACCGATCTGAGCGCATGCGCTACATGTTCAAGGTCAGGCTGTGTCCCACCGCTGCCCAGGTACGGCTGTGGGACACCTCAGATCTCGCCGAAGGCACGCAGCCTCGGCCGATCTTCTGGACGGGTCTGCGGCCACCCGCGGCGGATGTGCGCACGGTGCTCACTACGCGAGAGCCGTGGTTCGAGGCGGATACCGAGCGGCTGGAATACATGAACCGCATTCGCTTGTGGCGTTACCTCACGGGGAACGCGGAGTACGATGTGGATTACTGGATGACACGCGTGGAGAACGAACATTGAGCACAGCGATGACGCAGGAAGAGAAAGAAACCTTTCTGGCGGGGGTGCATGTGGGCGTGCTGTCCCTGCCCCGGGCAGATGGCGGCGCGCCGCTTACCGCACCGCTATGGTACGACTACGAACCCGGCGGTGCGTTGTGGTTCATCGTTGGGCGTGACTCACGCAAGGCGGCGCTGCTGAGCGAGGGCGGCCGGGTGAGCCTGTGCGCGCAGCAGGAAGCGCCGCCCTACAAGTATGTGTCGGTGGAAGGTGTGGTGACCTCCATCGCTACGAGCCGCGGCGAGATCGAGCCCATGGCCATCCGCTATCTCGGCGAGGAGATGGGCAAGCGCTACGCCGAAGGGTCGGACGATGCGCAGAACGTGACGGTGCGCATGCAGCCGGATCGCTGGCTTGCCGTGGACTACGGGAAGGTGACGCTGTAGGAGCTGCCATCCGGCAGCACTAAGCGGTGACAGTGCAGCATGAGGCGCTGGGCAGCTTGCGCTGCATCGGCCGGCCTGCCGTACAGATGATCGCCGCGGATCGGAAAGCCTATCCAGCTGAGGTGCACGCGCAGCTGATGGGTTCTGCCGCTGAGCGGCTGCGCCACTATCCAGGAGTTGTTTCCTTCGCGCCGTAGCAGGCGTACACGCGTGCTGGCAGCCAGACCGGAACCGTCATCGTCAATGCGCCAGCCACCTGGGTGCTTTTGAATGGCGTCGCGTGGGCCGGCTACCCGATAGCGGCTCTTGCGCCCTTTGCGCAGGGGTAGATCGA
>JAUILW010000604.1 GCA_030432795.1 Gammaproteobacteria bacterium | reverse complement strand
ACCCACTTGGCGACCGTGCCGCCGGCGCAGAGCTCGCAGTCGTCCGGATGGGCGCCGAAGGCGATGATGCGCATGTTCAACCTCTCTTGTTTCGGCCAGCGTTGCTCAGAACATGAGCACGGACGTCGCCGCCGGCCGCTGCCGATAGGCGGTGCTCCAGCGTGCGAGATGCGTGAAGCCGTCGAGATCTTCGAGCTCGCGAAAGCGCATGAACTGCAGCGCAGCCTGCAACGTGCAATCGGCAACCGTCACCCGTTCGCCCGCCAGAAAGGGGCGGCCGTCGGCAAGTAGCCCATCGAGCACACGCATCGCCGCTCGATACATGCGTTGGCTGCGCTCGGCCAGCGCCGGATCCGGCTCCCAGCCGAGGGGAGAGTTCACGGCATGTACGTAGGTGGCGCTCGGCTGCAGCACACGGGCATCCGTCACGCGTTCGAGGTTGCGGGCTAAGGCGCGTTCCGTAGCGGTGGTGCCGAGCATGCTCGGCTCCGGACACAGCTCCTCCAGGGTTTCCCAGATGGCGGCGGACTCATAGACGTACGTGCCGTCGTCCAGCTCCAGCACCGGCATCGTGCCGAAGGGGTTGCGCGCCAGGTGCGCGCTGGCGCGGTGTTCACCTTTGAACACGTTGACGACGCTCTGCTCTACGCCGAGCGATGCACCGAGCGCTTCCTTCTCCGCGATGTAGAGCATCACCTTGGTGGGGTTCGGTGCGCCGGGTAGTGTGTAGAGCTTCACGTCATTCCTCAGTTGCCTGTTGCAGCTGTTTCGCGTCGCGCACCATATCGCGCACATCGGCCAGGAGCTTGCGCGCATCGTAGACGATGCCGTCCTTGATGGTGTAGCGCACGCCGCCTACCTGGGCGACGGTGTTGCTCGTACGGTCGAGACGCATGTGGCCAGTGCCGTACAGCACCTTGAAGTTGGCGACGGGGTTTTCGGCCACCAGCACGATATCCGCCTTCTTGCCGGGCACGATCGAACCCAGCTCGTCTGCAGATCCCAGTAGCTCGGCACCATTCAACGTCGCGGCCTGTACGACTTCCAGTGGATGAAAGCCTGCTTCCTGCAGCATCTCCAACTCGCGAACGTAGGCAAAGCCGAAGAGCTTGTAGATGAAGCCCGCATCTGACCCGGCCGCCACGCGACCGCCGTGATTCTTGTAGTCGTTCACGAACTGCATCCACAGGCGAAAATTGTCGCGCCAGTTCACCTCCATGTCGGTGGTCCAGTCGAAGTGAAAGGAGCCGTGCAGGCGTGGATCCGGCTCAAAGAACTTCGCCAGGGCCGGCAATGTGTAGTCGTCGTGCCAGGGCGCGAAGCGCGCCCGCTGCACGTCGCGATTGGCTTCGTAAATGGTGAAGGTGGGCACGAGGGTGAAGTCGAGGCCAACCAGCTCGTCACGCACCGCGCGCCACTTCTCGCTCCCCGGTTTGGCTGCCTGTTTCCAGAGTTTGCCGGCCTCGCTGAAGCGCCACTGCTCGTCGGCATAGTTGTAGCTGCCCGGGTAGTCCTGCACCCGGCGATCAGTAAACAGGGCTTCGGGTAGCCCATACCAGTGTTCCATGCTGCTGAGCCCGGCGCGGGCGCTGTCCAATGCGTTGACGTGGTACACGCCTACCTGGTCGTGGTGATTGGCGGTGCCCATGCCGAGCTTCTTCGCTTCGTCGTACACGGCCTGCGTGGCCTCCCGCGTCGCGCTGCGGATCTTCACGCCGTCCGCGCCGCGCCTGCGTACCGCCCGCACCCAGGCGCGGGCGTCGGCGGCGGTCACCAGGCTGCTGCCGGGGAACATCGGGTAGACATGGATGCGCGGAGCGGTGATTTCTCCCGCCGCACTTCGCTCCTTGTGCGCCACCGTCCAGTCGAGCCCGAACAGCGCGCCCACCTCGCGCACCGTCGTGATGCCGTGACCGAGCCATAGTTTGAAGATGTACTCTGGAGGCGTCACCGGCCCGACGAGCCCCTGTAGCGGGTTGCCGATATGGGTGTGCGCGTCGATGAAGCCGGGTAGGGCGTACATACCCGTGCCATCGAGAACGTGCGTACCGTTGTCATCTGTGTCGACGGTGGTGTACAGGCCGGCGTGGCCCACGCGGGTGATGCGATCGCCGCGCACTTCGATGGATACCGGACCTTGCGGCGGTGCGCCCTCGCCGTTGACCAGCATGACGTTGGCAATGATCAGCCGCTCCCAGGGTCCCTGTGCATCTGCCGGCCGCCGAGCCGGCGCGGAGGGTGGGATGGCTACACCCATGGATGCGGCGAGGGCGGCATTCTCTTCGCCGGGTGTGGCGGCAAGAACCTGTGCCGTTGCGAGTAGCAGCGCAAGCGCTCTGAGCATCTATCTATCCCCTGGCCAGTTCGCTGGTGTGTTCGTGTACGAAGCGCATCATCGCATCACG
>JAUILW010000044.1 GCA_030432795.1 Gammaproteobacteria bacterium | reverse complement strand
AGCATGGAGTGCGCCGATGGGCTGCAGCCGGCCTCGCCGATGCCGACGCCGATGCGTGCTGCGGCTAGCTGCCAGAAGTTCATGGCGAGGCCTGACAACGCCGTCATGCCGCTCCACACGGCCAGCGACAAGCCGATCAGATTGCGCCGATTCCACCGGTCGGCGATCAGCGCCAGCGGCATGCCGAGCACCGCGTAGAAAATCGCGAAAGCGGTGCCGCTCAACAGGCCCATGGCGAAATCCGTGACGCCGAGATCTGCTTTTATGGGCTCGATGAGGATGGACAGAATCTGCCGATCAATGAAGTTGAAGGTGTACACCACCACCAGCACCCCGAGGGTGTAGCGCTTGACGGATTCGCTGATCAGGGGAGTTTTGACTGCTGACATGTTCTTCTTATTGTTCTGCGTTGGTCGTAACCGTAACCCAGAGTGTGGGCTTGCGTCTTGCTACCGATAGCCTTCGATCACCGGCCGTCGCGGCAGCGACCACCACACGGCATCGCACGCGGCACTCAACTCTTCGTCGAATGTCACATCCAGCGCTGCCAGGTTGGCATCGAGCTGTTCCGGCTTCGATGCGCCGATGATTGCGGAGGTGATGCCGGCCTGGGCGATTACCCACGCTACGGCGACGGACACCAGATTCAGACCGCGGCCTTCCACCTGCGCCTTCAGGGCCTGCACGGCCTCGAACTGCGCTTCCTGCCAGTAGCGCCACTGGTACATTTGTCCAGCCTGACCGAGTGAGAAGCGGGTGCCGTCCTCAACGTCCTGACCGGGCTGGTACTTGCCGGACAGGAAGCCGCCCGCCAGCGGGTTGTAGACGATCACGCCGAGGCCATGATGACGGCACAGCGGCAGCAGTTCGGTTTCGATCTCGCGATACAGCATGTTGTAGCGCGGTTGCAGGCACATGTAGCCGCCGAGGTTGAGGCGTGCAGCGGCGTGCACGGCGTCCGCCAGGCGCCAGGCGGGATAGTTGGAGCAGCCCACATACCGCACCTTGCCCGCGTGCACCAGATCCTCGAAGGCGCGCAGTGTCTCCTCGATGGGCGTGGCCGCATCGAAGCCATGCGCCTGGTACAGGTCGATGTAGTCGGTCTGCAGCCGGGTGAGGCTGTCTTCCACTGAACGCACGATGTGCGCCCGCGACAGCCCCTTGTTGTTCAACCCTCGACGGGTAGGGGCGAAGCACTTGGTGGCGAGGATGATGTCGTCTCGGTTGCCCTTGTCCTGCATCCAGCGGCCGATGATGCGCTCGGTTTCACCGATGGTATCGAGCGAGCCACCGAGCGGGTAGGCGTCTGCGGTGTCGAGAAAGCTCAACCGGGAGTCGAAGGCTTTGTCCAGGATGTTGCGCGAGCCTGCTTCGTCCACCTGCAGGCCGAAGGTCATAGTGCCCAGGCACAACACCGGTACCTCGAGGCCGTGCCGGCCCATGTGTCGCTTTTCCATTGCTGCCCTCCCGCGGCGCGTTTCAGTTACCCTCTATGCTACTTGCGTTTCAAAGGGGGATCGAATGCGGGTGCTCTGGATTGGCCTGGCGGTGCTGGTGCTTGTGCCGGTTGCGTACATCACGTACATGCTGACCGTGGGTAACGCGGGGGTCATCGAGGATCTGCGCGAAAACCCACAGGGTGAGCGTGCACAGCGGGCCATGCTCCTCACGCTGGCCGACGGCACGATCTACCCGGTGAACTATCTGCGTGAGGGTGATGTGGTCTTCATGGGCGTTGATGGCCGCTGGTGGCGCGGCTTTCGCGGCGAAGGAGCGCCTGTGACGTTGCTCGTCCAGGGTGAGACGCTCACCGGTCGTGCTCAGGTGGTGCTCGACGATCCGGCCTACACCGCGGATGTGTTCAGCCGCCTGCGGCCCACAGCGCCTGCGTGGTTGCCGGACTGGCTCAACGGCAAACTGGTGGTTATTCGCCTCGACGCGCCCTGACTTTTTTCATCACGGGCGACGCTTCGAAATCGATCCAGCCGGCGCTGAGCCCGGCGGAATAGCCGCCGTCTACGGGGATGTCGACACCGTTCAACCAGCGGCTGTCGCCGATCAGCAAGTATTCCAGTACCTGAGCGATGTCGTCCGCGGTGGCCGCCGCGCCGATCTGCTCGATGGTCCAGTCGCTCTGGTCCTTGCCCATGAGCGCTTCGAACTGCGGGTACAGCGGCGTGCTGATGGGGCCGGGGCTCACGCAGTTCACGCGCACACCAGTCTGCACGAACGTGGCGGCGCGGCGCAGGGTGTAGGCGGTGACCAGGCGTTTCGACAGTGTGTACGGGTCGCGGGCGATGCTGGCTTCGTTGGCGGCACACCAGGATAAGCCGTCCTCGAAACTGCCGCTTGCCAGCAACGGCTCGAGTTTGTCCGCACGGCGCGCCCAGTCACGCCCGGCGATGGATGAGACGTTGGCGATGCTGCCGCCAGCGGCCATGCGCGGCGTCAGCGCTTCGGTGAGGTGGCGTAGCGCCAGAAAATTCACAGCGATCACCGGCGCCGGTGATGCCGCGCGAGCCATACCGGCGACGTTGGCGAGTCCATCGATGCGCGCTGGCAGGGCATCCAGCGCCGCGGCGATGCTCGTGCGATCGCTGAGGTCGGTGTGGATGTGGGTGACCCCAGGCATGGCATCCGTGGATGCCTGCACATCCAACACCCAGACATCGGACCCGGCGGCTGCAACGCGCTCGGCCAGGGCGGCGCCTACGCCGGATGCCCCACCGGTGATGACGATGCGCGGCATCAGGATGTCTGGTCGAGGAATTCGCTCAGGCCGTAGCCCACGTGCTCGCCATCCAGGGTGTACTGCGTCATGCCTTCACCCACATGGGTCTGGCTGCCTTCGCGGCGGTTGCGCAGCGGGATGTAGCCCATCACCCGGCCTTCCAGGCGGCGCTTACGGCCGTCTTCCATGACGATGTCGGCGCTGAGCGCGCGATGATAGTTGGTACCGGGCTCGTACTCGGCCGAGAGCTTCACCTCGGCGACGCGGGCCAGCGTGTCGCCTTCGTGGAACACACCGCGGCCGACGCCATCGACGCCGGTGGTGAGCACCATGCCGAGGTCATCGCTGAAGTTGCCGGTAATCCAGCGGTAGCCCGGGGTTGACTGCCAGAAGCGGGGCCCCCAGGAATGGTCACGCAGACCCCAGCCGTTGAAGGCGATGGGTGCCGCGTCTCCCAGCGCGATGGTGCCTCCTACCTTCATGTGCTGCTCGGTGTGGGCGCGGGCAAAGTCGTTGCCGTCGCCGGGCTCGCCCACGTGGCCATACATGGGGCCGGCGGCGGAATGCGTCAGATCGATGCGCAAGAGTTCGCGTGGATTTTCCTTGAAGGCGCGGCCCGGGTCCTTCATGGCGCGCGGGTCGCGCAGATTCAGCGCCTTACCTTCGTACACCGTGCGCACACGCTCTGCCGGTTCGAGGATCTCGACGGACAGACCGCCCGCGTTCCAGCCGTCGTTGCTGCTGATCTCGGGCTTGGCGTAGTTGAACAGCGCTGAACCGTCAGGGTTCCAGACGATCACCGTCATCTCCGCGTAGCCTTCGTTGGCGCGGTTACCGATGCGCACGAAGCCGCCGCGATTCTGCGATGGATCGAAGAAGTTGAAGTACACCGATTCGTTGAAGTTCTTCTCGGGGCCAAGCGGGTGCGTGTAGTCGTCTTCCGCGCGAATGTTGCCAATGAGTGTTGCCATGATCCCCGTCCTCTGTCTTTACCTTTGCTTCACCGGATTATGCTAAAACACTAGGCCATCGATTGGACAGACGAAAAGAGGGCGCACAATGGCAATCACCCAACGGCGGGTTGCGACCAACGGTATTGAGCTCAACATCGCCGAATGCGGCGAGGGGCCGCTGGTGCTCCTGCTGCATGGCTTCCCCGAGTCCTGGTACTCCTGGCGCCACCAGCTCGAACCGCTGGCGGCGGCTGGCTACCGGGCGGTGGCGCCGGATATGCGTGGCTATGGCAAGAGCGACAAGCCGCAGGCCATCGATGCGTACAATCAGGTGGAGGTGATGGCCGACATCACCGGGCTCGTGCCCGCGCTGGGCTACGACACCGCGGTGGTCATCGGCCACGACTGGGGGGCGCCCACGGCCTGGGGCTGCGCGCTCAACCGGCCGGATGTCTTTCACGCGGTGGGGGCGCTGAGCGTGCCGTTCTCGCCACGTTCGCCGGTGCAGCCCATGCCAGCCATGCGCGAGATCTTCAAAGGCCAGTTCTTCTACCAGCTCTACTTCTTCGAACCGGGCGTGGCGGAGGCCGAGTTCGAGGCGGACATCCGCACGGCACTGAAGCAATTTCTGGTGATGGGTGCGGGCGAAACGGACCTGTTGTCGCTGCCGCCGAAGGGGCCGGATGCGGATCTGCTCACCGGCCTGCCCAACCCCGATGTGCTGCCGCCGTGGCTCAGCGCGGAGGATCTCGACTTCTATGCAGCGGAGTTCTCGCGCTCCGGCATGCGCGGGCCGCTCAACTACTACCGCAATCACGACCTTACCTGGGAGCTCACCGCCGGTGCGCCCACCACCATCGAGCAGCCCGCCATGTTCGTGGCCGGAGAGCGGGATGGTGTGATCATGATGGCGGCCGAAGCGCTGAAGAACATGCCGACCTACGTTAAGGATCTGCGCATCAACAAGCTGATCCCCGGTATCGGCCACTGGACCCAGCAGGAGGCACCCGAGGCGGTCAATGCGGAGATACTGGCGTTTCTGGCGGGGCTCGGCTGATGGCGGAATCCGCAGGCGAGAAGATCGTCATCGTCGGTTGCGGCATCGCCGGCATGTGCACCGCGCTGGCGTTGGCCAAACGCGGCCTGGATGTGACGGTGATCGAGCGGGATGACGCCCCGCCCCAAGGCGGAGCGGACCAGGCGTTTTTCGAGTGGCCGCGGCGTGGCGCCACGCAGTTTCGTCACCCGCATGCGTTTCTCGGCCTGATGTGCAACCTGCTGGAAGAGCGGTATCCGGATCTTCTGCAGGAGTTCTACGCCGCTGGCGCCCGGCGGGTGGACTACCATGACATGCTCTCGCCGGAACTCGAGCACAAGTACACACCACTTCCCGGCGACGAGAAGCTGTGGGTGCTGATGTGCCGACGCGCTACCATCGAGACGGTGCTGCGCCGCTACGTGGGCCGCATGCCGAACATCCGCATCATCAACGATCTGACCATCGATGGCCTGCTGCTCGACGAAGGCGCCGATGCGCCTACGGCGCGGGGTCTGGCAGTGCGCCGCGATTGTGTGGCCGAGCACGGCGAGGTGGTGCAGGCCGACATCATCATCGACGCCAGCGGCCGTACGACGCGTTTTCCTCGCTGGCTTGCCGACCAGGGGGTTGGCGTGCCGGAGGATAACCAGGACGCCGAAATCGTCTACTACACCCGGCATTACAAGCTGAGGGATGGCCAGGAAGAGCCCCCGCGCAATGCCCGCGATCGCTCCGCGGGTGACCTTGGCTACATCAAGTTCGGCGTGTTCCCCGGCGACAACGGTCACTTTGCTGTGATCGTCTGCCTGCACAATTGCGAGACGGAGTTGCGTCAGGCCATCAAGAGTGGCGATGGGTTTGATGCGGTGTGTTGCAGCATCCCGGGTCTCGAGCCATGGGTGAACGCCGAGCGGGCGGAACCCACCACGCACCCGTTCGGCATCGGCGACATCCGCGCCTTGTGGCGGCACTACACCGATGCGGGCAAGCCACGGGTGCGAAATTTCTTCGCTGTTGGCGATGCTGCGCTGCGCACCAACCCGCTGTACGGACGCGG
This sequence comes from Gammaproteobacteria bacterium, assembly GCA_030432795.1. Taxonomy (GTDB): domain Bacteria; phylum Pseudomonadota; class Gammaproteobacteria; order Pseudomonadales; family Azotimanducaceae; genus SYFY01. Next base: position 7,226 of record JAUILW010000044.1, on the reverse strand, counting down.
TTGCAGCATCGGCATTCTGCATGCGCACATACTTGCCGACGTGCTGACCACGGAAATTGATCCCACGGCCCGAGCGCGCAGCTTTGATGCGCGCACTGAGGCGGAGCTGCGTCCGATCTACGAGGCCAGCCGCCGAGAGGACGTCAATGGCATCCGCCGGGCGCTGGCCATCCACGAAGGACAGCTCGTAGACCCAGCGCCGAAGGGCCTCAAGAAGCGCTTCGGTGCTGCCTTTGGCGACGCTCTGGCGGCGGCGGCTCGCTACAACCTGCACGTGCACCGCGGCATGATGCGTACCGTAAACCTGCTCGAGAAGCCGGGCGCTTTCGTGGAGGACCGGCGCACTCAGCTCATCGTGCTCGGCTACATGCTGCGCGGCCGGGCACGTAACGCCGCGGCGCGCATGCAGCGCGGACCGTCACGTGCCGAGATGCTCGAGGTTGCCAGCGCGCACTTGTGATGCCGCGGCGCGGGCGCAGGTCTGCCGGGTATGTATAATCGGCGCCTGAATTTGCCCTGGGGCGTCCTTGTGAAGCGCATACACCGCACCTTTCTTGCTGTATTGGTCCTGCTGCTCGCCGCATGCGGCGGAGGTGGCGGTGGTGGTGGCGGGGCGGTGGACCCGCCCGACCCGACCTTCGATCAGGGCATTCTCGGCTTTGTGAACACCATGGCCGACGCCCCGGCTATCGCTGTCGGTCTCGCCAGTACCAGCGCCGGCCTGTCGTCGTTAGCCGTGTCCTATGGGCAACGCGTGCTGCAGGCGCGCACCGTCGCCGGTTTCGACGTAGAGGTGGCATACGCAGACGCCAACGGCGACTCGGTATCGCTCCTGTCCCGTTCCGGTGCGGACAACATCAAGCTGTTTCGTGATGATGAAACCATCATCTGGTTGACGGGCACGGTGGCGGCACCGGCAGTGGTCATCGTCGAGAACGAGGAGTACCGCTACGGCGTCGCCACAGGCACCGTGGCAGCACCCCAGGTGCAGCTCTTCCACGGTGCAAGTGGGGAAGGGGATCTGGATGTCTACCTCACCGCGACGGCGGATGACATAACGGCCGCGACGCCGGTGGCGACGGTGTCTCGCAATGGCTTCTCACCGCTCATCGGCACGACGGCGCGCACCGACGCACGGTTCCGCGTGACACCCGCTGGGGATAACACGACCGTGATCTACGATAGTGGCACGTTCGAGATCACGGACGATTCGCGCACCCACGTGTTCATCACCGACTACTTCGGCCCCGGCGGCAATCGCGTCACCATGCGCCCGATTCGCAACAACACCGAATTGGTGTTCGACGGTGAAGCCACCAGCACGGAACTGCGCCTGACCAATCTTGTGGCGGACGTGACGACAGTAGAGGCGCACATTGGCACGCCAGCCGGCGCGCCGTTGCTCAGCGGCGTTGCATTTCGCAGTACCGGTGCTGTTACCGGCGTGCCCGTGCAGAACGCCGTGAACATCGTTGTCACTGCAGATGGCGTGGATACGGACGAGGTGTTCGACGGCACGATCAATGTTCTGCCTGGCACGTTCGTGCTCGGATTCGTCGGCGGGCTGCTCACCGATGCGGCGCAGAACGAGGCTGTCAATGCCAGTGGCGGGCTCATCAACACAGAGATTCGACGCATCGCCACCGGCGTACAGGTGCAGTATTTCCACGGTTCGCCGGCGGCAGGTACGGTGGATGTCTACCTGCTGCCTGTGGGGCAGACCACGACGGACAACAACCCGGATTTTACGCTGGGCCTCGGCAACCAGAACTCCACGCTGGAACCGGCGGCGGACTACGATCTGGTGCTCACCGAGACCGGTAGCAACACCGCGGTGTTCGGCCCCGAGCGCGTCACACTGGCCCTCGGCAACTACTATACCGTGGCGATTTCCGACGCCCCCGGCGGCGGCGGACCGTTCTCGGTCACCGTAGAGCCGACAGTCATCCAGTAACCGGCTGCTCAGTCGATACGGTACTGCCGGGCGGCATCGTCCGCCCGGATGATCTCACCCTCCCGCGTATGGATCACCGCGCCGTCCGGCGCGTACTGCAGGATGTAGGACTTGCGCACCTCACGGGTGAGGTTCGGCCCGGTACGATGCGGGGTGAGCGAGGAAAACACCACCACATCGCCGACCTGGGCGGGCACGGCGACCGCGTCTTCCACGGTATCCAGGCAGCGCAGGCCGTTGCCGTCGAACGTGTGCTCCAGCGTGCCCTGCTGGTGCCGACCCGGTGCGACCCAGGGGCAGCCGTTGTCGACGGTGGCCGGGGATAGCGGGATCCAGCAGGTCAGGTACTGCTGCGGTTGCACGAACGCGTAGCCGTTGTCCTGATGCCAGGGAAATTCCTCCGGATTGCCTGGCTTTTTGTACACGGACTGATCCCAGTACAGGCGCACGCCGGGACCCAGCGTGTCGTGGCAGAGGTCGACCAGCTTCGGATGGCGGCTGAAGCGGGCGAGCGTGGGTGATCGCATCACCAGGTGTGTGGTGAAGGTGATCTCTCCTGCGCGGGCGATGAGGGCGCGCCCACCGTGCTCATCCCGCAGGCGCTGCTCGTACTCCGCCTCCAGCGGGTCGACGGCGTCGCGCACCTCGGCGATCTCCGCTTCGCTGAATACCCCTTCCAGAAGGAAGAAACCCAACGCGTCGTACTGTTTGGCTTGGGCGTCACTGATCAGCCGATAGGGCCCTGCGTGCGGTTGCCAGCGAAAGCCCTGGTTCAGCGGATGGTTTGTGCTCAAGGCCGCACTTCGTAGTAGAGGTTGCTCGGGTCTTCGAAGTCGTGCAGTTGAAAGCGGCTGAAGCCGGCTTCGCGCACCATGTCTTCGGCAACCTGCGGATTGAAGCCCAGGGTGCCGAGGCCTGCACCGCCGGGTTCCGACAGGGCCGATGACATGCACGCCGACACGGAGAAGCCGTAGAACATGGCGAGTAGAGGGTTGCGCATATTCTGCTTGAAATCCGGCATGCTGCGGATGTCCTTGATCAGCCAGGTACCTTCGGGCTGCAGCGAGCGCCGGATGGCGGAAATCACCTCGCCTGGCCGTGTCATATCATGAATGCAGTCGAAGGTGATGAGGAAGTCGAACGTTGGCTGCGTCGGCAGCGCCTCGCCGCCAGCGACGTGCAGCTCCACGTTACGCAGGCCAAGCTGTTCCGCTTTGTCGCGGCAGCGGTCGATGGCGTGCTGGCTCGGGTCGTAGCCGTGGAACACGGTGTTGGGAAACGCTTCAGCCATGGCGAAAAGCGCCACGCCACCACCGCAGCCAACGTCCGCGGCAACACCGCCCCTGGCGAGCTTTTCTGCCACGCCGCTGAGCGCGGGAATGATGTTCGGCACCAGCTCCTGGCGGGTCCACGGACCGAGCATGCGCTCGGTGCGGTGTGCGGCGTTCGGGCCCAGCTCCTCGTAAGACAGGCCAATGCCGGTGCGGAATGCGTCGACGATCTTGTCCACGGTTTCGGGCGGCGTCTGCCCGGAAAAGGCGCCAGCCGCGAACGACAGGCTCGACTCTTCCTCAGCGAGCACCGCAGCTCCCACCGGTGTCAGCTCGAAGCGGTCGCCATCGTGGTAGGTCAGAAGCCGCGCCGCCGCCTGGCCACGCAGCCACTCGAGCAGCCAACGCTCCTGAAGACCCGTCTGGCTGGCAAGCTCGGCGGCCGTTACGGGACCTGCGCCGGCGAGGGCCCGGTAGAGCCCCAGACGATCGCCGATGTGAATCATCAGCGACACCATCTCGCCCTGCTTGTAGCTCCATACGGAGAAGGAGTAACGCTTCAGCTCATCGGGATCTACGGCGTTTGTTGCTTCTGACATGGCGTTCCTCCCTCAGCCGTCGATGCCGCGGCGCTGGCGCTCTTTTGCCAGACGTTCCGCGTCAGCGCTCTGCAGCGGCGACAGCTCATCTTCCGACAGCTCGCCGGTGCGGTGCCGCGCGGATTTGTCCGCATCGAAGGAGATCCATTTTTCCGGCGTTACCGAGATGAGCGTACGCAGCGGCGAATCGAGCAGGCTGTAGAACGCATCCTCACCGGCCTTGTCGTCGGGCGAGACCTTTTTCGACAGTGCGCGGTAGAACCACTCCTTGGTATCGCGGTCTTCGTGAAACTCGGCACGGCCTTTGACGGTGACCGCGCCCCGCGGGCACTCCGGGTCGTCGCTGGTACGGCCGCTCACGGTAACGGACACCCGCGGATCGCGGCGGATTGCGGATGCGCGGTGACGGTGCGCGGCAAAAGTGATCCACACCTTGCCGTCGTGCCACACGTAGGAGTGCACCACGCCCACAGGCCAGCCGTCTTTGGTACCCCACATGAGTACGCACTCCGGCGCTTTAGTCAGCAACGCGTCGAGCTGTTCGTCGCTGTGACGATAGATGGAAACCACTTCGTGATCGGTGGCGCGGCTCATGGACTTCTCCCCTGGTGTGTGTCGGGTCGAAGTTAGCACGCACCTTCGGCGGAGGAAATGGCTGCACTGCCCGTGAATGGGTGCAGGAGGGTAGCGGTGGCTGCCAGCAGTAAACACATGATGGCGGTCATCGTGGCCGCGCTCAGGTCGGGAGATTGTGGGGCGAGACTGCGAAACAGCGTGTCGGCCGCGAGCACCATGACCGGCATGATCATCGCCATCACTACGCAGCAGATGGGCAGGCGACGGAGCATGCCCGAAGTGCGCAGAGCCAATGCCATGCCTGCTGCGCAGCCCACCAGCATGCCGATGTGCGTGCCAGGCGCCAGCGTCCATTTGGCCGTCATGTAGTCGGCAGGCGATGCGGGTGCGGTGAGGCACCAGCCTGCCAGTGTGAACAGCGCCGCCTCGCCCAGGTCCCAGCGCATCCCGAGCAGCCAGCCGATCATGCCGCCAGCAACCATGTAGGTCACGCCAACGGGTACACGCCGCAGCGCGGGCAGCACGGGGACCAGAGCGCCCATCAACGTCAACCAAACCACTACAGCGCTCGAGGCAGGCAGCACCAGCATGCTGGCAACGGCAGCCGCGCACAGCGCCGGCAGGAGGAGGGAGGTGATGCGGGTCAAGTGTCTGGGTGGGCCTGGTAGCGTCTGGTGGATTGTCGCGGGGATCGATCTGCCGCGCTATCGTGGGAACTCCCTAAGACGACGCCCCGCGCAGGGCTCTTGTGGAAGGCGCCTTAGCTTCCGGGTGGTCGAGCAGATGCACTATCTGATGGCGCTTTAGAGGGGGCCGAGGTGGTGTACAGAATGACTGTCCACGCGAAAGTACTGGTGACGACTTGCCAGAATGCGCATCGGGTGGAAATGTCATGGATTGCCGTTGGTTGCTTCGCCAGATCGCATCCGACGCCCGCGATTGCTACGGTCCGCCGCTGAACTCGGCGATGTGCGCAATCACCATCGGCACGATGGCGTTCGCGTGGGTTTCCATCAGCCAGTGCCCACCGTTCAGTTCGAAACGCTTGTAGGGGCCTTGCATGTAGGCGGCTTGACCATCCACCGCCACGCGGCCGGCGGATGGGTCGTCGTTGCCCCAGATGAACAGAGTTGGTGTGTCGATCGCCGGGCTTGTGGGTTCCACCCCGCCTGCGGCCATCTGGCGGTACCAGTTCAACGCGGCGGTCAATGCGCCAGGCTCCGAGAATAGCGCCAGGTATTCGTCGAGTGCAGTGTCCGGCATGGGCGTGTAGACATCGCGCAGCATGGCGAAGCTGTTGAATGACATCAGGGCTTCCGGCAGCCAGGGGGTAGCGAAGAGTGCAAAGTAGCTGCTTCGAGACCGTTGGTCGGGATCGTTTGCGACCGCATCAGTAAATGCAGCGGGGTGGGCGATGGAGAGCCCCGTCCACGAGCGAATGCGCTGGGGATGCGCCATGACGGTGGTCCACCCCACCGCCGCTCCCCAGTCGTGCCCGGCCAGGTGAAAGCGCTCCGCGCCCACGCGGTCGGCGATACGCAGAACATCGGCAACCAGTTGATCGATGGCGTACTCGGCAGCGTCTTCGGGGCGTACGCCGGGGCTGTAGCCACGCTGGTCAAAAGCCACCACCCGGTACCCGGAAGCAGCCAGTGGGTCGAGTAGGGGCTCCCACATGGCGGAAGTGACGGGAAAGCCGTGCAGGAGAATGACCGTCTCACCCTCGCCATCGAGGTTGCGCACCCGCGCGCGGAAAGGCCCCTTATCCGTATCGATCAGCACAATGCCATTCGAAGTCTTGTCGAAAGCGGGCAACGCGCTTGCCGCTCTTGTGTAGCTTTGCGATTGATCCAGCGCAAGACGCGAACCGATGCCGAGTGCAGCGAGTAACAGCAGCACGATGGCGAGGCCAATGATGAGCGTCCACTTGATGATGCGCATGTTTCAGCTCTCCCGTGCCAGGAACGCGGCGACCCGAGCCTGCGCGTTGGCGCGTATGTTCATGTGAAATGCCGGGTAGTCGAGGCCGTGGTAATTGCCGCCGCCAAATGAGCCGCCGGTGCGGCCGAGCGGCGTGTCGGACTGATCGGTGATGAACAGCACCCCGTCCCTGCACTGCGCACTGAGCGCCTGGGTTACCGGCGCCTGCAGCGGTGCGAAGTTGATACCGGTGGCGCCTTCATCAGGGCCGAAGTCCGCCTGGAATGTGCCGGATGCCGCCACCCAGCCCAAGTGCTTTTCGGCACCGGCCAGGTCACCGTCCACCCGCCAGGACAGTGGGTTGACGCAGACATTGTCGGCGCTGTCGGAGAAGTCGTTGTCCATGGCTACCTCACTCCAGGTGTCCCAGTGCACCGCGCAGCCGGTCTGGTCCGGCGCATCACACAAGGTGATGTCCTCAAGATCGGCGAATTGCGCGCGCTTCAGGCCGCCGCCGATGAGGTAGGCGGCCACCAGGCGGTGCGCCAGCGGTGTGCCGTCGATCTTCTCGCGCAGCAGGCGAATGCCGTGATGGGTGCCCTGGCTGTGGCTGGCGAGGACGAACGGCTTGCCGTCGCTGCGCTGTTCGATGAAGTAGTCGAAGGCGCGGGCCACATCCTGGTAGGCGAAGCCCAGCACCTGTTCGCGCACGTCCTCGCCGCGGAAGTAAGCGAAGATGCTGGCCTGGCGGTAGCGCGGAGCGTAGATGTTGCAGCAGTCGTTATAGGTGCTGGCCTGGTTGGCCATCATCCAGCGCGTGTTCTCCTCCGCGCGGCTGTCCGGATTCATGTCGAACGTCCAGGCATCGCCGGCCAGAAAGCCGGTGGGGTGCACGAAGAACACGTC
>JAUILW010000603.1 GCA_030432795.1 Gammaproteobacteria bacterium | reverse complement strand
TGGCTGCCTCAACTCACACCGGGCGGTTTCATCGTCGCGCCCATGCTAAACCCATTGCGCGAGGGCGCAAGCCGCGCTTTGTAGGCTTAAGTTGGACGGTGGGTCAGTGTGCGGCGTGCAGCAGAATGAGATTGTCGGACACGGTGGTCCAGCGCAGGTCGAGGCTGTGAGCGAGCGCATCGAGCATCGCGTCCTGTTCCTGCAAGGTCAGGACGGCACTCACCGACATGTCCGCCAGGCGTGCGTCGGCCAGCGACATCGGCTTTGGCAGGTAGCGGTTGAGGTCCGCCACCAGCGCCTGGAGGGTGATGCCGTCGTACACCAGGCGCCCGGTGCGCCAGGCAGCGATGTCGGCGGGGCGGGGCGCATTCTCCAGCACCAGATCGCCCTCAGCCAGCCGAGCGCGCTGGGTGGCTTGCAGCGTGCCGGTATCGCCGTCGGGGCTCGTCACGCCAACGCGCCCCTCGGTGACGGCGACGGCCGTAAATGCGGCATTGGCGAACACGTTGAACGCGGTGCCGAGCGCTTCGGCGGTGCCATGTGTGGTATGCACGGTGAACGGCCGTTTTGCGTCGCTCGCTACTTCAAAATACGCTTCTCCGCCGGTCTCCAGCAGCACGTTTCGAGCGGAATCTGAATAGCGCACCTCAATCTTCGTGCCGGTGTTCAGATAGATGCTGCTGCCGTCTACGAGCACCACGCGTCGCTGCTCCCCAAGCTCCGTGCGGTAAGTATCGCCGCCGCCCGCGAGCAGGAGCGCCGCAAATGCCAGGAACGCGCTGGCGGCCAGCGCCATCGGTGCCCAGCGTCGCAAGCCTGGTTTCTGGGTTGCGGGTGCAGGCACGTCGCTGACCTCGAGCTGCGCCGTCAGGCCCCAAAGCGCCGCCATGTCATCGAATGCGCGCTTGTGCGCGTCTCTGGCGGCCAGCCACTCGGCAAAGTCGGCGCGCTCCGCATCGGTCACATCGCTCGCCCGCAGGCGCGCGATCCACTCGATGGCGGCATCTTCCGTCTGTGCCTGTATCTGTGCCTGGCGGTGGCTGTCCAGATCGTGCGTGCTCAACGTCTTGGCTCGGCGAATATTGAAGGCTCTTGATGTAGGACGATCCGGTAACGCATTCCCTCAACGCTCCCTGTGAGATTGCTGCTGCGACCGTGCATCGGCAGGCGCGGCGTCGGCCTCGGCCAGGCGTGTGCGAAAGTGCTTGAGCGCCTGGATGATGTACTTTTCCACCATGCTCGTGGATACGCCCAGCGACTCTGCGATCTCCGGGTAGGACATGCCGCCATGCCGGTGCATGGTGAATGCCTGGCGGCACCGCAGTGGCAGCTCGGCCAGTGCAGACTGGATGATGTCGAGCTGCTGACGGTCGCTCACCGTGCGCTCCACATCCACTTCGGCGTCCCGTTCGTAACGTTCTCCGTCCGCGTACCGCTGCACCACCTGGTCATGGCGCACCCGGTCGATGGCCAGGTTCGACGCAGTTTGGAACAGAAATGCCTTGGGGTTGTCGAGCCCATCTGGCGCATCCAGCCGGAACATGCGCAGCCACGCCTCCTGGGCCACTTCCTTTGCCTCATCGACATTGCCAAACCGCGCCGCCAGGTAGCGCAGGAGCGGCGTTGCCTGCTCTTCGAACAGATTGGCGACGAATTCTGCGGAGGTGGGGTGTTTGCTCAACGGTCGTTTTGCAGCCTGCGGCGAGGCCTCTATCCGGACACCTGCGATGGACGCAGTCTAACATGACAAGCGTGTGACGAATTGGGGTCAATTTGTGGCCTTGTGAGCAAGGTTTTGCCCGCATCGTCCTGATAGACTTGAACTTTCGTCAGCCAAGCAAATGCACCTGTGAGCGAGCCAGACACCCAGCAACCAGACGTACGCGGCGCTGCTTCGTCGAGCGAAGGACGTTTGCCGTTCGCCTTTGCCCGCCGCCATGGCGTTGCCGTGACGCTGGCCGACATCGGCCCCGGCCGCGCGGACGTGGTTGCCGTACGGCCGCCGCCGCTGATGGTGCTGGCCGAGCTGAAGCGGGTGGTGCAGCGGGAGCTGGTCATTCGGCAAGTGCCAGAGGCCGAATTCGAGCAGGTTCTCAATGCGACCTATGCCCGTGACGCGTCCGAAGCCAAGCAGATGGTGGAGGACATGGGCGATGAGATGGATCTCGCAAGCCTCGCCGAAGCTCTGCCGCAGACCGAGGACCTGCTTGAGCAGGAAGATGACGCGCCGATCATCCGCCTGATCAATGCGCTTCTGGCGGAAGCGATTCGGGAGGGTGCGTCAGATGTGCACATTGAAACCTTCGAACGCAGCCTCGTGGTGCGCTTCCGGGTCGATGGCGTGATGCGCGAAGTGGTGCAACCCAGGCGGGAACTGGCGCCGCTGCTGGTGTCCCGCATCAAGGTTATGGCGC
>JAUILW010000602.1 GCA_030432795.1 Gammaproteobacteria bacterium | reverse complement strand
CGCCCTGGCAGAGGTGCGGGCGCGGCCGCTGACGGCGCTCAAGGCGTGGCGCGTGGTACCTCGAAGCCTGTGGGCACGCATGTTGGGCAGGCCGCTGCTGTCCAGCGGGCAGGCGCTGGTCGGCTGGTTGCGGCTTGCCCTCGAGCGCTCGGGGATTGATGTGCAGCTGAACACGGAGCTTGTGGACCTGCGGTTAGCTGATGGGCAGGTGACCGGCGCCCTGCTGCGCGAAAGGGGCGTGGAGCGGGAGGTGCGTGCCTGCGCGGTGATCATCGGCAGTGGCGGGTTTGAGCACAACGAAGCCATGCGCCGGCGTTTTCAGGGAGAAGACGCCACATCGGATTGGACATCGGGCTCCTTGGGCAATACCGGCGGTGGCATCGAGGCGGGTATGCGGGCAGGAGCGCACACTGACCTGATGGAGGATGCATGGTGGGCGCCGACGGTACTGATGCCGGACGGCACGCCGCAGATCGTGATTTTCGAGCGCGGCAAGCCGGGCTTTGTGATCGTCAACCGCGCCGGTGATCGCTACGTCAACGAGGCAGCGCCGTACAACGAGGTGGTGAAAGCCCAGCGGGAGAATCACGCGGCTAGTGGTGTTGCCGTACCGTCCTTCATGATCATGGACGCGACCTATCGAAACCGCTACCCGTTCGTCAACATGTTGCCCGGCGTGACGCCGCAGAGCGCCATTGAGTCCGGCATTCTGGTACGCGCGAATTCCATCGCTGAGCTTGCCCGTACGGTGGGCGTGGATGAGCGCGGGCTCGAACGTACGCTGACGCGATTCAACGACATGGCGCGTAATGGCCGTGACGAGGACTTTCAGCGGGGTGAGCATGCCTTCGATCGCTTTTCCGGTGATCCGTCGGTACACCCCAATTGCTGCCTTGCGCCGGTGGAGACACCACCGTTCTACGCGGCGAAACTCTATCCGGGCGATCTCGGCACGAAAGGCGGACTCGCCACCGATGCGCATGCACGTGCACTGGGTGAAGGCGGCCAGCCCATCGACGGGCTCTACGCTGCGGGCAACGCTTCAGCATCCGTGATGGGGGAAACCTATCCCGGGGCCGGCGGCACCATCGGCCCGGCAATGACGTTCGGCTACATCGCAGGACAGCACGCTGCGGAGCGTTTCAGAAACGGTTCCACGTAAGCACTTCGTCCACAGGTTTACGCCGCACGGGCTTGAATGGCCGGGCAGGGTAGCCAACGGCGATGTAGACGAACATGTGCAGATCCTGCGGCACGTTACATAGCGCTCGGATCTGTGGTTGCGCATATCCGGGAAAAGTGGTGAAGCAGGTGCCGATGCCGAGCGAGCGGGCGGCAACGATGAGGTTCTGCGCCGCCGGGTAGATGGTGGAGTGCATGAACGATTCCTGCGGATCGTGTGGTGGGTAGACGTTGCGCGCCATGCCAACGATCCACGCAGGTACCTGGGCGAAGTTCCTGGCCAGATGTTCTGCACCTTGCAACATGCGCTCTTCCACGCCGTCGCGGCCCGGTGGGCGCGCTGAGAAGAACGGTTGCATGCCCTCGAGCACCTTTTCTCCGACCGGTGCTTTTATGGCTGGGTCGTCGATCACCAGAAACGCCCAACCCTGGCTGTTACCCGGGTTTGAGGCGCGGGTGGCGGCGTGCACCAGCTGCTGCAGAACCTCCCTCGGCACGGGCTCGTCGGTGAAGTAGCGCATGGCCGTGCAGGTGTTCATTGCTTCTATGACATCCATGGTTTGCTCCGCGATGAAAGTTCAGTGTACGCAATTAGCCAGCCGCGCGGCGGCCGCGCAACCACCAGATCAACGCGAGCACGGCAAACGGCAACCACGCCCAATAGAGCAGGGCTGAGTACCAGGGCGCTTGCTCCACCGGCGTGATGGGGCTTGCGCACACATCCGCCCGGTCGGAAGGAGGGCGGTCTTCCCTGAACGTCCACGCAGGACCTACCGGTTCGATCAGCGGTCTGAGGTTTGCGTCGGCCCCTTTCAGCAAGCAGTAGATGTCGGAGAGCATCGAGTCGTTGTTGGCGTGGTAGCTGTGCGCGAGGAAATCCCGCGTGAGGCTGGAGGCATTGATGGCATTGAAGCCTGCGACCTCCACATCGAGGAGGCCACCGGCCACCTGACCTGCGCGGGGGTCTTTATCACGTAGTGCTCGTGATACGTACAACGCCACGTCGTCATCCGCTACGTACAGCGTCACGCGCTTCGCCAATTGCGGCAGAGTTTCCAGAAAGCGGCTCTGAAAGCGCCGCGCAGGCACATCCGGTGCCGCCATGATCAACTCATCGAACAGCCGACTCTGGTTGCCCCTGCTCAGCCGCTCGCCCAGCGCCTCGGTGACGACCCGGTTACCCATGCTGTGGGCGATCAGGTGAACTCGCTGCACCGCGGTGCGGCTGCGCAC
>JAUILW010000601.1 GCA_030432795.1 Gammaproteobacteria bacterium | reverse complement strand
GAGTACAGCGGCGCTGCGGCGAGAAGCGCTGGGTGGCCCGTGGCTGTCATGAGCTCTGCCAGCGTGCCGGAGTAAGACACGCCGGTCGCGAACACTTGGCCTGTGGACCAGGGTTGTGCGGTCAGCCAGTCCAGCACGGAGCGGAAATCCTCAACCTCCGCCGGTGCGTACTCGGTGGTGTGCACGCCGAACGATGCGCCGGTGCCGCGCACATCCACACGCACGTACGCGTAGCCTTTGGCATTGAAATAACGCACCCAGTCATCAGGCTCCACGCCCGGCAGCGCCATGCCGAACATCCCGGCGACGCGACCGAACGCGGTCAGCCCCATGGCCCGCCAGTATCGAGTGCCCTCGAGCACCACTGGCACGGGAGCCGCCGCATCTGCGGGCAGCCAGACCTCCGCCGCGATGCGTGTGCCGTCGGCGGCAGCGATGTAGTGGGAGGTGTTGCGCTCGACACCCGCGGGGGTGATCACCTCACCCGGCGGCGTCCACAGCGCGCCAGCGATGAGTAGGCCCGCCAGGGCGATGACGATGACGACCACAAAGGTGGTGAAGATGGTGATCAGGCGTCGCATGGTGCTCTGTGCGGTGGATCTGCGCCCATGATAACCGTGCGTCGCCAGAAGGGCGGCTTTCCGTGCCACCCCACAATCCGCTCCCTGATTCGGCTCGCCCGTGAGAAGCGGTAACCGCGCCTGGATTCAGTGCGCCGCGCGCCGACACTGCGTGGCCACTACCTGGCGTTGCTGGTTCTGGTAGTGGTGGGTGTAGGCCATGGTCGTGTTGCTGGTGAGTTGGGATTGGAAGGAGAACTGCCTCGCTTGAAATCCGCCCCCGGCCGACTGCTGACCCTGAATCTGGAATACGCGGCCTTGCATGCCCCACCGCCCGGAGAAATAGAAGGGGAACTGGCCGGCGCTGCCTGACTCATAGCCCTGTCCCTCAACACTGCCGTTGTCGTATAGGACCATACGAAACTGCAGGCCGACGGCATTCGCTGGCGTACCCGGCGCGGTGTTGCGAAAGCCCATCTCGCAGTCCCAATACCCCGCCATGGATTGGGCGCTGGCCGGTGCACTCAGAACGATGCTCAGCATGATGAGTGGTGACAAACGACGGATGTTCATGGTTGTCCCTCTATTTGGTAGCGCAAGGCGGTGTGGTGTTCTCCTGTGCCATGATGGTTGCGAGAATCGTGCCAGCTAAGGTAATAGGTGCCATACAGAGGGAATCGAGGCGTTTCAAAGAGGTTTCGGGCGGTCGTTAAATGCTCGCGATTCTAGGTAACGCCGTTTTGTTGTTGATTCGCTGACTTTTTTGTTGGCAGCCCCCTAATCCACCCAACGTCCAGAAGGTCTTCCGTTGATGTTTTCGCCGATGAACGCAGCCATCTCGTCGATGGCTGCGGCGGCGTTTGCGTTCTGATCCGCCGGTGTCAATACGGGCCAGATGTGCGGTGCCTCCCGGTAGGTGGTGTACCGCACGTCGACGCCACACGCCGCCGCGCGTGCGGCCAGACGTGCACCGTCATCCTGCAGGTTGTCCAGATCACCGGTCTGAATCAGAAGCGGCGGTAGCCCGGTCAGATTACGGTACACCGGTGAGTGTCGCGGGTCCCGCGCATCGACCGCCACATGGCCGGCCTGGAGATACGTTTGCGCCAGCCATTGAATGGTGGTCTTGTTGGGCTCGTGCTGGTTGCGCGCCGGGTCGTTGAGCGATGGGCTTGCGAGTGCAAGATCTGCGTACGGTGAGTTGCCAAGGACACATGCCGGAATTGGCAAGTCGGCAGCGACAATATCCGCCGCGAGGGTCACTGCCAACCCGGCACCCGCCGAGTCACCCGCGATGGCGACTTGTCCGGCGCGGATCGCAGGTTGCGCCAGCAGCCATTGGTACGCCGCCAGCCCATCCTCGAAAGCCGCCGGGTACGGATGCTCTGGCGCCAGACGGTAGTCGACGGACAGCACCCGCACCCTGGCACGACGCGATAGCCACACGGTCATGTTCCGGTACTGGACCGGGCTGCCGCAAAGGTAGGCACCGCCATGAAAGTACAACACCACCGGTGCACCCTCCGGCACGCCGTGTGCAATAACCCACTCGGTGGTAACGCCGTAGGCGCTGTCGGCGATCGCTTCGAATCCGCGTACGTCCGCCGTTATCGCTGAGGCGACCTCCCGCAATATTTCGATGCTGTGCCCCCTTGACCAGGGGTTGTCCTCTGCCGCCATACGAGCGCCTCCGGTCGCGATCGCGTTAGTATGCCCGGGACATGATCCAACAGTGCAAGGGGTGGTGTCGGGTGAAAGTGATCATCGTCGGTGCAGGGATTGGTGGTTGCGCGCTGGCGCGAGCGCTGCGCCAGTTCGGTATCGAATTCGTGCTGCTCGAGCAGGCGCACGAGTTCT
>JAUILW010000600.1 GCA_030432795.1 Gammaproteobacteria bacterium | reverse complement strand
AGCCCGCTGGCGCTGTGGCAGGCAGATTTCATCAGCGAACGGCTGCGCGATCTCGAACCAGGCATCGATGTCGAGCTGGTAAAAATGCGCACCCAGGGCGACCGCTGGCTGAGCTCGCCGCTATCAGAAGTGGGTGGCAAGGGCTTGTTCATCAAGGAACTGGAACAGGCGATGCTCGATGGCCGCGCGGACGCGGCAGTGCACTCCATGAAGGACGTACCAGCCGTCCTCCCGGAAGGTTTTGTGCTGGGTGCGGTGGGCTTTCGCGATGACGTGCGCGATGTGCTCGTGGGCACGAGTGACGGCCTTGACGGCCTTCGCCAGGGTGCGGTGGTGGGTTCGTCCAGTTTGCGACGGCAATCGCAACTCCTGAGCATCCGGCCGGATCTCGACGTGCGGCCCATCCGCGGCAACGTCGGCACCCGCCTCGGCAAGCTCGAAGCCGGCGAGTTCGACGCCATCGTGCTTGCTGCGGCGGGGCTCAAACGGCTTGGCATCGTGCCGGATGCGGCAACACCGCTCTCCATCGAACAGAGCTTGCCAGCGGCCGGTCAGGCGGCACTCGGCGTTGAGTGCCTGTCCGGCTCCGGGGGGGCGCTTACGCTCATCGAACGGCTCAACGACAGCCTGGTATCCGAGGCGGTGCGCGCAGAGCGGCTGGTGAGCGAAGGCCTCGGCGCCGATTGCAGTATGCCCCTGGCGGCACATGCGCAGCACACCCCGTCGGGTCTGTGGCTTCGTGCCCGTCTCGCGAGCGCCGACGGCAGCCGGGTGCTGGCGGCGGAGCACACCGCAGCCGATGCGCGGGCGGTGAGTGGCCAGGTGGTGCAGCAGCTCATCGATCAGGGGGCGAGAGACATTCTGGCTGCGCTGCAGTGAATGTCTGGGTCACCCGTTCCGAGCCGGGAGCAACTCGGCTTTCGCAGCGTTTAATGCAGGCGGGGTACGGGGTCTATCCGGCGTCCGTACTTGCGACCGAGACGGTACCGCTCGCCGACCTGGAAGGATCAGGTTACGCGTTGTGCATCGTGCTGTCGGGACACGCACTGCACGCGGTGCCCAGAGGTTGTGCTGCATACCTTGCGGTGGGCGAGGCGACACGGCGCAGCCTTGAGGCGCTGCTGGGTGTGGAAGTGCTCGTGCCGGAGGAGCAAAGCAGCGAAGGCGTGGTCCGCTGGCTTTCGGCTCACAGCGTGTCCTCAGCGGTGCTCGTCACCGGACGTGGCGGGCGGGGGCTCATCCAGGAAAAACTCGCGAAGCTTGGCATTCGTCATGTGGTGCGGGAGGCTTACACCCGCAAGTTCCTGACGCCAGAGGTAAAAACTGCGCAAATCGATGCTATTGAGGCAGCCAGTGGGGATGGTGTCAGACAGGCTGCAACGGTATGGTTCGCGGCTGGCGGCGATGCCGGTGTACCGGTACTTGTGCCTTCCTCGCGGGTCGGCGAGATCGCGGCGGGTGCCGGATTTCGCAATATCGTGATCTGCGCGGGCGCATCGCCGGAAGACGTATTGCAAGCGCTTGCTGCAACTGGGTTGGCGAATGACGGATAAGAAAGACAGCGACAACACCGAGCAACCCGTAGAGGAGGCGTCCGCCGAGCCTGCGGCAAACGAGCCCGGCACAGAGCAGGCGCCCGAAGCGTCTGAGCAGCCCTCGGAAAACGTCGTGGCGGAGCCTGACTCCGCTGAGCGAAACTCCGTGGCCGAAGAAGCGGTAGTCGACGAGGTCACCGAAGCGCCTCAAGCGGCTGCCGAAGAAGCAACGCCGCCGCCCGCCGCCGACCCGCAACCCCGCCGCAAAGGCGGTGTGTTGGTATGGCTGGTGCTGCTGATCGCGCTGGCCGCATGTGGCGGCGTCGGCTATCTCTACTATGAGCTTGTGCACAAAGACCCGCACGCTCCGCTGATGGCCGAACTCGAGAGCACCGCAGCCCGTTCGGGGGACGACATTGCGGACCTCGAGCGGAGTGTGAATGAAAGGCTGGCCGACCTGGACGTCCGGCAATCTGAAGCGCTCAGCTCGGCGCTGGCGGATTTCGACGCGCGTATGGGCGCGGCTGAACAAGGCTTTGCCAACTCGCTGAGCCAGGTGATGAATGCGGCCCCACCCTCCGAACGGGAGTGGAAGCTTGCGGAAGCGGCCTATCTACTGCGGGTGGCGAACCATCGTCTGCTGATGGAGCAGGATGCACGATCTGCATTAGCCATGCTGGAAGCGGCCGATCAGATCCTTGCCGAGCTGGACGATTTTTCGTTGCACGCGGTGCGCGCCGCGCTTGCTGACGAGATGATGGCGCTGAAGCGTGTACGGGGTGCCGATGTGCAGGGCCTCTACCTGACCATTGAGGCGATCAAGGGCCAGCTCGCAACGCTGCCGATTGCCGTGCCGGAGTACCTGGCGGAAAAGCCTGAAGCACC
>JAUILW010000043.1 GCA_030432795.1 Gammaproteobacteria bacterium | reverse complement strand
CTCATGAAGTGGCAGGCGACCATCGGCCTCGAAGTGCACGTGCAGCTGGCCACGCAAAGCAAAATTTTTTCGAGCGCACCCACCGCCTACGGTGCCGCCCCGAACACCCAGGCATGCCCGGTAGACCTTGGCCTGCCAGGCGTGCTGCCAGTGTTGAATGAAGAGGCGGTGCGCATGGCGGTGCGCTTCGGCCTCGCCGTCGGCGCACAAATCAACGAACGCTGCGTGTTCGACCGCAAGAACTACTTCTACCCGGATCTGCCGAAGGGCTACCAGATCAGTCAGCTCGACCACCCCATCATCGGTCGCGGCACGCTTGAATTTGCGCTGCCGGACGGCACGCAGCGCACGGTGACGATCACCCGAGCGCACCTCGAGGAGGATGCGGGCAAGTCCGTGCACGACGCCGTGCCTGGGGCGACCGCAGTGGACCTGAACCGGGCCGGCACGCCGCTGCTGGAAGTGGTGAGCGAGCCGGAAATGCACACCCCAGCCGAGGCCGCCGCCTACTTTCGCGCGCTCTGGCAGCTGGTACGTGCCATTGGCATCTGCGACGGCCAACTGCAGGAAGGCAGCATGCGCTGCGATGCCAACGTATCTGTCGCCCCTGCCGGCAGTGACACCCTCGGTGAGCGCACTGAGATCAAGAACATCAATTCCTTCCGCTTCGTTGAGCGAGCCATTCGCTACGAGATCGAGCGGCAGATCGACGTGCTGGAGGGTGGCGGTCGTATCGTGCGGGAAACCCGCCTGTACGACGACGAGCGCGACGAGACCCGCTCCATGCGCGCCAAGGAGCTGTCGGACGACTACCGCTATTTTCCGGATCCGGACCTGCTTCCGGTGCAGATCGACGCAGCATTCATCGATGCAGTGCGCGCCACGATGCCGGAGCTTCCGGCCGCAAGGCAGGCGCGCTTCGAAGCCGATCTGGGCCTACCCGCCGATCGCGCCGCGGTGTTGGCCGAAGATACGGAGCTGGCCAACTACTTCGAGGCCATGACCGCCGCGCAGGCAGACCCGTCTCTGGCCGCCAACTGGCTGCTTAACGACGTAGCGGCGCGACTCAACGCGGATGAGCTCGGCATCCGCCAGAGCCCGGTAGCCGCCGAAGACCTCGCCATGCTGGTGCGGCGTCTGAGCGACGAGACGCTGTCATCGAAAACCGCACGCACCGTTTTTGATCGTCTCTGGGGCGGTGCGCGTGACGTGGACGCGATCATCGAGCAGGAGGGGCTCACGCAGATAGACGACAGCGCCGCAGTGGCCGCCATCGTCGCGGAGGTCGTCGCTGCCAACCCGGATCAGGCAGAGCAGTTCCGCGCAGGCAAGGACAAGGTGCTGGGATTCTTCGTCGGCCAGATCATGAAGCGCACCCAGGGTAAGGCGAACCCCAAGCAGGTGAACGAACTGCTGCGCGAAGCGCTGAAGTGAGTACTAACTAACTATCAATGTGGCTTTTTTCTTAGCAGGAACTCTTCCGCCGCGCGCAGCACATCGCGCCGGCTGATCTGCCCCACCAATCTGCCGTTCTGCACCACGGGATAGCGACGCCGCCCTTCCTGAATGAACTTCTCCGCTACGGTGTAGATGTCGGCACCGGGCTCCACCGTGTCCACCGGGAACTTCATGTAGTCGCGCACCACGCCGGCGGTCTCATCGTAGTAGCTGTCCTGGATGACCACCTGCATCAGGTCCACCTCGCTCAGCACACCGATGAGATTGCCTGCCTCGTCCACCACCGGCGCTCCGGAGATCTTCTGATCCAGAAACACCCGCATCGCCTCCACCACGTTGGTGGACGGCAGAAAGGTGACGAGCCGGGTCGCCATGTAGTCGGCCACTTTGACTGATTTCACGCTGAACTCCCTCGCTACCGATGCTTCGAAGCTAGCACGAACCGCTCACAAAGTGCCGCCTACGCTGGAACGATGCAAAAGGGTATAGTTTTTGGTTGGCAGCGCCCGACACCGGGCCGTTACATCCACAGCGCGCCATCGCCGAAAGGGCCCAAAGGGGCGCGTCATCTCGAAGGGGGGCAACCATTGAGCGACAAGCCACTACCGGCCGTGTCCTATCTGAAGATTCCGGACGACGGCGAACCGTACCTGGAAGGGCATAAGTGCGGCGCCTGCGGCAGCACGTATCTCGAAGCGCGCAGCGTCTGCTCAAAGTGCGGCGCCCGTGACCAGATGACGGCATACCGATTGCCCACCGACGGCAAACTGTATTCCTACTCCATCGTGCACCGTTCGTTTCCGGGCATCGAAGTACCGTACATCAGCGCCATCGTCGACCTGGAAGACGGCACTGCCATCAAAGGCAACCTCATCAACTGCGAGCCGGACCCGGAGCGTATCGCCTTCGATATGCCCGTGGAGGTGGTCATCCAGGACGCCCTCGGCCGCAAAGACAAGGAGGGCAACTCGTACCTGTCCTTCTTCTTCCAACCCAAGTCAGGAGCCTGACCCATGACCGATGCATACATAGTTGGCGTAGACATGATCAAGTTCGGACGTTTTCCGGACCGTACCGTACCGCAGATCGGCGCCGAGGCAGCGCTGCTGGCACTCGACGACTGCGGCCTCACCATCCACGACATGCAGGCCCTGTACTGCGGCAACCTCGGCCAGGCCAGCGGCATGGTCGGCCAGCGCATACTCAAGGAGATCGGCCAGACGGGTATTCCCGTAGTGAACGTCGCCAACGCCTGCGCCACGGGTGCGACCGCCTTCCGCGAAGCCTGGGCTTCCGTGAAAGCAGGGCTCTACGACGTGGTGCTGGCTGTCGGTGTGGAGCAGATGGGCAAGGGTCTGCTCGGCGGCGCCGGTGGTGCTACGGGCATTCCCAAGGAAGGCCTGATGGGCTCCGGTACCATGCCGGCGGTATTTGCCGAGGCAGGCCAGGAGCATGCCCGCAAGTACGGCACCACCTTCGCGCAGTTCGCCAAGGTGAGCGTGAAGAACCATCACCACTCTACGCTCAACCCGAAAGCCATGTACCAGATCGAGACACCGCTCGATACGGTGATGAACGCAGAGATGATCTCCTACCCGAACACCAAGCTCATGTGTTCGGTGAACGTGGACGGCTCCGCCGCCGCGGTCATCTGCTCAGAAAAGAAAGCCAAAGAGCTTGGCCTGATGAAGCGCGCGGTACGCGTACGCGCCTCTGTGCTCACCTCCGATCCCTGGCAGGAACGTGATCTGGTGATGCCGGACGTCAACAGTTGCACCCGCCTTGCCGCCAAGCAGGCCTACGAGATGGCCGGCCTTGGTGCGGACGACATCGATCTGGTGGAACTGCACGACTGCTTCGCAACGGCCGAGATTCTGCACTACGAGAATCTGGGCTTGTGCGGCGACGGTGAAGCGGGACGTATGATCGACGAAGGGCAAACAGCGCTGGGCGGCCGCATTCCGGTAAACGTGTCCGGCGGTTTGTTGTCGAAGGGCCACCCTCTCGGTGCCACCGGTATTGCCAACATCTACGAGGTGACCACGCACTTGCGTGGCGAAGCTGGCAAGCGCCAGGTAGAAGGCGCCAAGATCGGCCTCACTCACGTGATCGGCCTCGGCAGCGCCTGCGGCATCCACGTGCTCGAAAAGGTCTGACCGACCCATCGGGGCAGAGCGTCCGCTCTGCCCCTGATTCTCCCCATGCGCATCGGCATCGTCAGCGACACCCACAACAATCTGCGCAACGTCGCGAAGATCGTCGAGCTGTTCAATGACGCCGGCGTTGATCGGGTCATCCACACTGGCGACATCACCCAGGCGAAAACGCTCGACGTGTTCGCGCATCTCAACGCGCCGCTGCACGGTGTCTACGGCAACAACGACATCGGCGAGATGCACGCACTCGTCACTCGAGTGCAGGCACACGGTTTCGACTTTCGCGATCCGCCCTACGAGTTCATCTGGCAGGAGCGGCACATCATCGTCGCCCACGATCCGCTGGAGCTGGAAGGCCACGTGTGTGACAACCACCACCTGGTGCTGCACGGCCATACGCACCTGTATCGTGAAGAGCGCAATGGCACTCAGCTCACTTTCAATCCCGGCGAGTGCGCCGGACACATGAAAGGCTTCAATGCCGTTGGCGTGGTAGACCTGGCAACGCTCCAGACGTCTTTGATGAAATTCTGAAGCGAGGCTCGCGCCGGCTCGCACAACGATTCCGTGGCATGGATGTTGCTTTATCTCCTGCGGACCCATCGAGGAGAATCGCATGCCGCCAGGCACTCACCCGGCAGCAGTCGCTGCCATCGACTTACCGTTCGGTGAACTGCGCGTCAGCGAATCATTGCCAGTGTGCGCGGTGACGCCGGCAACGGGCCCGAAACGCTGATGGCGGCAATGGCCGCCGATGGGCACACGACGGACAACCCAAGCGTCACCGCCCGGCGATGGCTACGGCTGCCAACTCTCAGCATGACCGGCTGGTTGCAGGGCAATGCGGCCCAGCGGCAGGCATTCGCCGAAGCGCTTTGCACCGGCGCCGAGCGCTACGGCTTCATGTATCTCGCAGATCACGGCATTCCGAAGGACACCATCAACGGTGCTTATGCAGCAAGCGCTGCCTTTCACAATCAACCCGATGCCTTCAAGCGCCGCTACGGCATCGAGCATAGCCGGCACCATCGCGGCTACGCGTCCGCAGCGCAGAACGTACAGACGGTGGCTGGAACCACCACATTCAACTATCACGAGACGTTCGACCTATCGTTCGACATGGCCGAGGACGACCCACGCAATCACCCGGGTTTCGGCCTTGTCGGGCCCAACGTATGGCCGGACATGGCGAATTTTCGCGCGCCGGTGATGCGCTACTACCAAGCCGTGTACACGCTCGGCCAGGCGCTGATGGCCGCCTTCGAGATGGGTCTGGGTTTCGCGCCGGGCACGCTCCTGCAGCATGTCAATATCCCTACTTCCCAACTACGCCTGATGAAGTACTTCGAAAACGACCATCCCGCGGATGCCCAGAATACGGGTATTTCGGCACACAGCGACTTCGAGTGCTTCACGCTACTGAACACCGCAGGTCCCGGCCTGCAGGTGCTCTCCGTCGACGACCACTGGATCGAAGCCCCATCGAAACCCGGCACCTTCGTACTGAACACCGGCGACTGCATGGAGGCCTGGACCGGCGGACGTCTGAAGTCCACACAACATCGGGTACTGAACACCGGACGGGAGCGATACTCGTTGCCGTTCTTCTTCGCCACCGACTACGACGTTCGCATCCGGCCACTGCCTCCCTACGACACGCCGCAGGCCCGAGCAGCTTATCCGGAGTACTGCGCGGGCGAGCATCTCTGGGGTCGCACGATCCAGACGTTTCCTTATCTCAGGGAACGGTGGCGGTCCGGCGAGCTTGTGGTGCCGTTTGCAATCGCCGAAGAAAACCCGTTCAAGCGGATCTCCGTCGAGGAACGTGCGAAAGCCGGCCGCACCCGGTGAACCCAAGCGATCCCGCCAAAACAAAATCGCCCACGGTAGCGGGAGAAACCAACACGCCCGAGAAGCGGGCAAGCTGAGCGGATATGCACCACTGTGGCGCCTGCAGTAGCGCTACGGTGGCGATCTGCACGGCCCGAATCTTGCTCACATACCTCGCGAGCCAAACCAATCAAGGAGTCCTAGAGTTGCCCGAATACACCCACAAACCCATCCATGGCCTGACGCTGGCAACAACGCTGCTGATCGCAGCATGCACACCGGACCCCGAAGCACAGCGATCCCCGCCAAAGATGGAAGCTCCCGCCATCGCCGAAGCCTCGCCAGCGCTCAGCGCCGAAATTGCACGGCAGACCAACTTCATACCCGACAGCTTCGAGCCTCCGACGCTCATCGAGGGCAACGGTTTCAAGGTCGTGCCGCTCGGTCCCGAGCTGGTCGACATCGACTTTGCAGCCTACATGTCTTCCATTGAGCATCTGCAGCAGACGTTCACCCGCAGCACCAACTGGCCACACGCCGGAATCACTGCAGAAGATGCCATGCTCGACATGACGACAGAGCAGGCCCGCTTTCAGAATCGTGAATCTTTCGCGTACGCAGTGCTGACGCCCGATGGTACGCAGGAACGGGGGTGTGTTTACGTGTATCCAAGCCCCAGGCCCGGCTACGACGCGATGGTGCGTCTATGGGTCACCAAGGCTGAATACGACGCGGGCTTTGATGGCGAACTGTATAGCTGGGTGCAGGGGTGGATAGCAGATACCTGGCCATTCCACTCGGTGGCCTATCCCGGCCGTGCGATCGACTGGGCGGCGTGGGATTCGCTGCCGGAAACCGGTAGCACCATCAAGAACCTGGCGACCGCGGAGACGTTCATCGACGCGTTTTACTCGTTCGATCCCGAGTCGCTGGCACCCTTGCTGGGACAAGCAACTGAATCGAAACAGGGCATCCTCAACTACCAGGCGTGGGCAGAAGGCGGCAATTACAGGATCGTGAACCGCGGCCCATGCAGCGCTGACGAAACCGGCGTGATCCACTGCCCGATCACGGTACAGGATGACCCCGTGCTGGCGCTGAAGACGGGCTTTGATGTCACGGACACCTTCGCCCTCACGTTTGCGAAAGGCGCCATCGTTCAGGTCGACACCAGTTCGAACGACCAGCCTATCTACTACCAGGCACGGGAGTGGGTAAAGACCAACATGCCGGAAGTAATGGAAGGCCCATGTAAGGGATTCGGCACCGATGCTGCCGAGTCGCCGGGCGACTGTGCGCGGGCAATGACGGCTGGATACCGGGCGTTTGCAGCGAGTGAGGACTATCCCGGGCCGGGTTAGTAAGACGGTCATGCGCGCGGTCTCGTAGCCCGGCGCGCATGACCCAATGCTAGTCGGCGGAGATCACCTCCACTTTCTCCAGATAGAGCATCAGAGCTGCGAGTCCCCACCCTGTCCACATCGTCCAGTAGGCTAATTTGTCCCACTTCTTGAGCGGATGCGCTTCAGATTCCTCCGGCCTTTCTTTACCCATAGGCCCGTCAACCAGCTCTGGGGCCCGGTTGGCGAGGTACAGATTGACACAGAATCCCAGAGTTCCAACAAGAAGAAACACGTACTTGATCTCAGTCACAACACGCCACCTCCACCGGGCTACAGGCTGGTAAGTCGCTTGGTCGGATAGAACGCCAGCAGAAGTTGCTCCTTGATAGACAGCGGCTCTGCCTTACCCGCCCCAATCTGACCAACCTCCGTATCGCCGCAGTAGGTGCCGAAGAGCCGGTCCCAAAGAATGATCTGACAACCGTAGTTGGAGTCGGCCTGCTCACGTTTGTGCGCGTGATGGCAGTGATGCTGCTGCGCAGTGGCGAAGACCCAGTCGTACACTGGCAACGACTTCAACGGCAGATTGGAATGATTCAACTTGCCATTCCACATCCCGAAGGCAGCTATCACAGCGATGACCTCATCGCTTGCGCCAAACAGCGCGAGGAAAATCGGGCCACTGATCGCCAGCGACAGATACTCCAACGGATGCGTGCGGTCGCCACGCAGGCAGCCCATTTTCGTTATGTGGTGATGCGTCGCATGCATGCGCCAGAAGAACACCGACTCGTGCTGCACACGGTGCAACCAGTAGTACACAAAACTGGAGCAGATCTTGATGAAAATGGCTCCACCGACCAGGCCCAGCACAGTGGTGGGCGCGATCGTGATGTCGAGCAGGCTGCGGTCGCGCAGGGCCCGAAAGCCATCCGAAATGGGCGTACTGTAAAAATCGCTGATCAATGGCCCCCACAGCAGAGCAGCAAAACCGAGCCAAAATGCGTCTTCCCACAGCTCATGGGGTTTCAGCAACCAGTCTTTGCGTTTCGCCCAAACACGCTCGGCCAGAAGCAACAGCGGTACAGGCAACAGGATCATGATCAGGGCGTAAAGCTTGTGATCCATCCACTCGCCAGCAACCATCGTCGCCACCAGGAGCGCAGAGCCGAGCACAAGCACGGGCTGAGCAATCGTCCACATGAAATCGCGAAGGCTGAAACGTCTGGTCTCGATTGGTTCTGCCGCGGCCAGCTCGCGCAGCTCTGTGGCGTCGTTGAGTTCGCTCATCGTTGTTCTCCGTACTTCACACAGGTATTGCGCTGGCCAAGCAAGAAAAGGGCCAGCGCGCCTGCTGACCTGTGCAACGCTTGAGTGCCTCCGCGATCGACCGCGGGAAGAGCCGGAAAGACAGCTTTTTTATTGCTGCAACGCATCCGTACAGCGCCTGCGAACGGCAATCGACATGGCGGCCGCAACCCCAGGAGCCGCGCCATTGCACCGATGTTGAGCGCCTGGGGCGTTGCCTGCGCACCAATTCGCGCCAGCAATCCGACCTGCAACGCTATTTTCAGTGGCATAGCTTTTGCACTGTCTCACTCAACAGTAAACGCAACATTGAATGCACCATGCTGCAAAAAGGACACTGATCCGGCCTGAAGCGTCGTGCCAGCAGGAGGGAAATTTGTGAAGAGGTACGCAGGGCTCCTGGCGTCAGAGTGGGTGACGGCCGGCATCGTCGCCGTGGTCGGTACCGCCGTGGGTTGGGGTATCTTTGTCGGCGGTCAGCGCGAAAACATGGTGGAGAGCGCAAAGCAGACGATCGCGGCCGTGCGCGCCGCCGCGGCCGCGGCGGCAGAGAAAGAAACGCTGCTGGCATGCAACAACGCGATGGTCGAGGAAAGCGTTCTGCGCAATGACTATCTGACGTTCACCATCGGCACACTGCCGGTCCCTGCCGAGGGCGAACAGACACGCCACAGCGCAGCGATCTTTCTGCGCACGGAGAAAGAGGTCGACAGCAACGACACGTTCCAGACGACCAAAGCGCTCCACAAGGCACTTGATGAAGACGATGCAATTACGTTGAAGACCACCAAACACAACGAAGACGAGATCGCTTTCGCGGTGGTGCTGTCGGAGTTTCCGATCTGCGAGGCTACGCACCTCGCCCAACCAGCGGAGGCAGAGATTGCGACGGTCCCCGCCACGCCCTAGCGGGACTGCGAAAACGCTGCCTGCAGCGGCAGGAATACATAGTCCAACACCGGCAGCCGGCCAGCGCGCTGGGCCGTCACCCTGGAAGCAATGTTGCGCTGATCAATGGTGCCCAGCAGCAGCCGCCGCCCATCAACAGCAGAATGCTGCGACCACGCACGCTGTGCGGAAGCGGCATAGCCCTGCCCGGAGAATGCAACGTCAATGATCTCCTCCTGAACGACATCTCCCTCAATCCAGGCAATGCGATCCGGCACGATTGCAAGCAAGCCTACCCGCTGCCCGCGCGCGCCGTGTACGGCCCGCAGAGTGCCGCCGGCGTGCCACGCCCGCAGGTCATCGCCATCGGCAGGCAGCACACGCCTGGCCAGATGAGGATCCGTAGCGCGCAGAGCTTCGAAGCGTTCATCGATCATCGCGATCGCCGCCTCAGGCGTATCGAAGCTGCGCAGCGAAACGCGACCATCCGACGCCGGCATGTCCGCATAGCGGGCGGCATAGATGGTCATATCCACCTGTGCATCGGGCATCCCCCGCCAGGCAGGCGGAACCAGGAGACGGGCACTCAGGGGCGCAAAGCCTGCCCACTCAGCCGACACACAGCGGCGTAAGGCATACAGATCATCAAATTCGTGGGCGATGACCTCTACAAAAGGACAGTCGCCGCGCATGGCGTAGAAGCGGATGCCACCGAGAAGCCGCCGCCCTTCGAAGGTGACCAGACGGTGGTTGAAATCTGCTGCGGCATGACCGGAAAGACGCAGATGTCGGGCGAAGCGCTCGCCGAAATCGCGGTCATCGATGCAGGACAGCTGCTGCTCCAGCCACTCGGCAACCATGCCCCGGCCACGCGCAGGAAAGAGGCGTTCGGCCAGGCCGAGCTGATGGTTGAGTGAGGTCAGCCGGATGGGAGCGCCGCCTGTGCCTCGCCGTCGAACGTGGGCTTCATGGCGCCATGCTGCCGAAATCACACCACCCGGGAAAGGCCTTTCGCGGCCGGGATCAATCATTCCACGGCCGTACCCAGTTTTGGTGACGCCGCCCAACGCTGCAATGGTTACCATCGCCTCCGATTTCAAGGAAGAGCAAACACACATGCTTCGAGTCGTACGGCTGATACTCTGCGGCATCATGGCCATCTGGCTCCCCACCACCCAGGCGTCGAGCCAATTCACCGGTCTGGCGGTGTTCGGTGACAACATCGCCGACTCAGGCAACATTCCCGCCATCCTGCAGCAGGCCAATGCTGCCGGTGCCGGTCCCTTCGACAGCAACTTTCCACCGGACCCGCCCTACTTCGGCAATCGCTTTTCCAACGGCAGGATCGCCGCCGAAATCCTCGCTGACCTGCTGGGCATCGCCGAAAGCCGGGTGGACAATCGGGCTGTGGGCAATGCGTTTTCCGACGCCCTGCCCGTCAGCCTGGCGGGCGGCGCGCTGATCGGCAATGGCAGCGCCATTCCCGGCCCCATTGGCCGCGGACTTTTCCCCCTCAACGACAGCCATGTGCGCAATCAGGTGGCTGCATACCTGGCCCAAAACCGGCCGGGCGCAGCGGATCTCATGCTGCTCTATGCCAGCGCCAACGACGGCGCTCTGGCGCTGAACACCATCGCGCTGACCGGCGCAGCGCCGGATCAGGCGGCATCGATCATCGCCCAGGGCGCACAGACCAACGGGCTCAACACGGCCGCTTCGGCACGCACGCTGATCGATGCCGGCGCCAGACAGGTGGTGATCGTGGCGCTGCCCGACATCGGCCAGACCCCGTCAGCGCGTGCCGGCGGGCTGGCCGGAGCAACCGCCGCCACCGGCTTCAGCCTCGCCACAAACGCGGTGCTGGCCGAACAGGCAGCGGCGCTGAACCGGCAAACGGCCGCTGTCGTGACCGTGTTCGATTCCTTCACGCTGCTGGGCGATATCGTCGCCAACCCGCTGAAATACGGGTTGAGCAACGTCACCGACCCATGCATTGCCACTCCGGCCTGTGTCGCCGACCCGCAGACCGCGGCCGGCTATCTGTTCTGGGACGCGTTCTTCCCCACCACCACCGTGCATGGCATCACCGCCGCAGCCATCGCCGATACCGTGCAGGCTCCAAAAGCACTTGCCGCCCAGGGTGAGTTGTTGCGCATGACGGCGGAGGACTTCTCGCGCCACGCGCTGCACCTGGGCTCCGCGAAGGAGCGCATCGTGGTGCAGCTGGACCGCAGCTCGTGGGACCGCGACAGTGAGACCTTTGCGCTGGGCTACGACGCCGACGTGACGCGCCTTGCCCTTGGCATCTCAACCGGCATCGGTGAACACGCCAGTGTCGGCCTCGTGCTGGCCACGGAGCGCGGCGACGCCGACAGTCTGGACATCGAGCAAACCTTCGACGTGGACAGCCTGCGCGCGGCACTGGTCGGACGCATGGATCTGGGGCCGCTGGCGGTGCGCGGCATGGTCGGCCTGCACCGCTCCGAAGTCGACGACATCGCCCGAGTCACGGGCGTCGCCGGACAGGTCGCGCGCAGCTCCACCGACGCCGACGGCTGGAGCGCGATGGTCGAAGCCGCCATGCGCATCGAGCGACAGGGCTGGACGATCACCCCTGCCCTGCGCCTTGGCCGCGCGTCCATCGAAGTGGACGGCTACGCAGAATCCGGCGCTATCGCCATGAATCAGATCGTCGACGATGTCCAGGCCCGTTCCACGTTCGTGGAAGGCGGCGTGACGGTCGCGCGCGCATGGACGGAGTGGACCCTGTCCGCCGAAGCGTTCCACCACCGCTCCGTGGACGACGAGGAGCTCGACATAGACAGCCGCCTGGCCAGCGTTGTCGGCGTCGCCCGGCAACTGCGCGTAGACGCGCCAGACGAACGCTTCAGCGCAGTGGAGCTGAGCGTCGGCTGGTCGCCTTCGAAACGTAGCCAATGGGCGCTCTGGGGCAGACACCTGTTCGACGGGCACAACATAGAAGGTAACGCCTTCGGCATCCGCTTTGCATGGAGCCTGGAAAGGTAGGCGCACCGGGCCCATTCGATTCGCGCTAACTCGTCTCCTTCATGCTGGCAGGCTCCTTGAACGTCAGCTGGGCTGCGGCCCGATTGCTGTATCCACACGCCGCGCTGGCGTTCATCGACAGCGTGGCTGAAGTGGGGGGCAAGTTCGCTGCTAAAACACCGAGACGTTCGAAGCGCCCGCTACGCGCTGCCTGTTCGTAGCAACGGAGCTGAGTGGGACCGCGCAACAGGGTTGGACCGTATTCCAACACCGCTTAGCCGCACAGCGAACCGCGTGCCGGTGAACTGCAGAATGATGCGCCAACCAAAGTCGACTCAACGCGATCCGGCCACTCGTACTGCTTCCATGCAGATCAGGTCATGGGCGATGGTCGCAGCGGCAATGGCGGTGATCTCCGCATGGTCGTAAGCGGGCGCCACCTCAACCACGTCCATACCGACGATGTTGGCCGGCTGCAGACCGCGGACGATGGCTAACGCCTGCGCGGAGCTCAATCCGCCCGCCACAGGCGTGCCGGTACCCGGCGCGAAAGCCGGATCGAGGCAATCGATATCGAACGTGAAATAGGCTGGATGGTCGCCCACAACGTCGAGCACCCGCTCGAGGGCCGCCTGCGCGCCGTGCGCGTGTATCCAGGGTGCATTCAACACGCGAAAGCCGTGATCCTCGGCGCTGAAACTGCGAATGCCGATCTGCACGCTGCGCTCCGGCACGATGAGCCCCTCACGCAACGCTCGCAGAAACATGCTGCCGTGATCCAGCCGCTTGCCGTCGTCCTCCCAAGTATCCACGTGCGCATCGAAATGAATGAGCGACAGCGGCCCGTACCGCTCCGCGTGCGCACGTAGGAGTGGGTAGGTAACGAAGTGATCGCCGCCGAGGCTGAGCAGTTTCGCGCCCGTATGGAGAATCTCACGCGCGTGCGCTTCGATGCGCGCCACCGCCTCCTGCGGGTAGCCGGTGTCGATGTCGCAGTCGCCGTAGTCCGCCACCGCCAGGTGTGCAAACGGATCGATGCCAAATGGGAACGCTCGCCCGGCGATTTCCGCGAGCTGCACGCTCGCCGCGCG
>JAUILW010000599.1 GCA_030432795.1 Gammaproteobacteria bacterium | reverse complement strand
CCTACACGGATCGCGAGAAGTACGACCCGGCCTTCGACGTACCGGATGATATCGAGGAAAAGTACCGCCAACAGCAGGAACGCGAGAAACAGCTTTCCCTCGACGAGGAATTCGAACGCCGGTTCGGCAAGGCCGAGAACGGTGGCTACACCTTCGACGATCCCTATGCCAAGGACACCGGCCCGGCACAGCTGACACCATTGGAAGGCACCCTCGTTGCCTATGGCAAGACGGTGCAGGACAACGGCTGGGGCGACTACCTCGACCTGCCGAAGTCCCAGTACAACGAGATACCCGACCACGTCCGGGAGAACGAGGACTTCGCGCGCATCATGCGCTACAAGTACTACCTCGAGAATCCGGACGTCACCGAGCAGGAACTGTCCGACTACGACCGCTTCCTCACCGGGCGACCCCACGACAACAGTGGTTCAGACACCCTGTTCCTGGAGACGGTGCAACGTACCGCCACCGACCCGCGCAGCTGGGAAGCCACCCGCGAGGGTATCTACGACGTTCCACGCGAGATCTGGTCCTTCGTTTCCGGCGTCGGCAAGACCCTCTACGACGGCGGCAAGGACTTCGTCGAGATGACGCCCCAGGAACGCGGCATCATCTACGACTCCCTGGTCATCGCAGTAGTGCACACCGCGGTGGACGTGGTCGACCCGACCAGCGGCGATCCGGTGGACCAACTGTTCTACAACGCCATCGACTTCTACAGCTCGGGCAACGCCATCGAGCAACTGTCGGACCTGCCACCGGAGATGCAGGAGGAGTTCAACAAGCTCCGACAGGATTTCATCAACAACCCGGAAAAGTACACCCGCGAAGGCGTCACGCTGGCGGTGGGCGCCGCCCTGGAGGAAGGCACCATCGGCATCGTCACCAAGAGCACCCGCTTCCTGCGTGCGGTGGGCGACACGGTAGACGACGTGCCGACCGGCGGCCTGCCGTCGCCGAGCTCCCTCGACGACATCATGAGCGGCGGCGACAAGATCGGCGCGGGTGGCTTCGGCAGCGTGTACAAGCTGGATGACAGCGGCACCGTCTACAAGGTCATGAATGCCGACGACCCGGTCACGGCCCTGGCCAACGTGGAACGGCAACTGCGCGGACAGGCCTTGCTGGAACAGGCCGACATTCCCCACACCGAGATCTATCGCCTGCGCAACTTTGAAGACGAGGGCAAGATCGTCCTCGACATGCAGGACGCCACCAAGTACGGACCGAACGGCTCCTACGTGGGCAAGTCCGGCGGCATCGGCGGCCTCAACGACGACGAGTACAAGGCCTTTACCAACCTGCTCGAGGACATCGACAACAAGGGCCTGGTATGGGGCGACGCCAAACCATCCAACACGTTCTTCTACCGTGAGAATGGCGTGCTCAAGGCCGGCGTACTGGACCACGACCTGGTCATGCCCAAGGGCGAATACGCCGACCTGTACCGCAAGTACAAGGATGGCACCCTGCCCCCGGGCGTGGACACCACCGACTTCACCGAGACCTCTGTGAACGGCCTGATGAACATCACCAGCGGCGGCCGGTTCAGTCACTCCGATGTCATCAAGGCGCAGAACGCACTGAACGACCGAGGCATACTCACGCCTTCGCCCACCGAAGTTCTGCTGGAAGCCGCGCGACGGCAGGAACTGGCCAGGGCGGCCGGCGGCAACTGACGTTCCCCGTCACCCGGTTGCCGGCCGGCGGGTCGGCAACCGGTTCCCCGTCGGCTAGCGCATGGCGCCTTGTTCGTACCAGCGACGCGAGCGTTTTACCAGCGCCACCACCGACAGCATCACCGGCACTTCCACCAGCACTCCCACCACGGTCGCCAGGGCCGCACCCGACTGGAAGCCGAACAGCGCGATGGCGGCGGCCACCGCCAGTTCGAAGAAGTTGCTGGCACCGATCAGCGCGGAGGGCCCGGCCACGCAGTGGGCCGAACCTACCGCGCGGTTGAGCAGGTAGGACAATCCCGAGCTGAAGTAGACTTGCAGCGTGATCGGCACCGCCAGCATGACGATGATCAAGGGCTGCGCGATGATCTGCTCGCCCTGGAACCCGAACAGCAGCACCAGCGTCAGCAGCAGGGCGCCAAGGGAGGGAGCGTGCAGCTTCTCGAGCACGCTCGACAGCGCCGCCTCGCCGCCCCGTTGCAGCAGCCGACGACGCCAGGCATGGGCGAAGACCAGTGGTGCGACGATGTACAACGCCACCGACAGCAGCAGCGTCTCCCAGGGCACCACGATGGCGGACAGCCCCAGCAGCAACCCGACCAGCGGGGCGAAAGCAAACACCATGATGGTGTCGTTCAGGGCCACCTGGGTCAGCGTGAAGTTCGGTTCGCCGTCGCACAGCCGGCTCCAGACGAACACCATGGCGGTGCACGGCGCCGCCGCCAGCAGGATCAACCCGG
>JAUILW010000598.1 GCA_030432795.1 Gammaproteobacteria bacterium | reverse complement strand
CGGTGAGGTATCGCGCTAACCCGCTGGCGGGCGGGGATGGCGATACGGGCGGCAGATCCAGGCGGCCGACGGCGACGGCCAGGCCGGATGCGGCAAGCGCATCACAAGCGGCAAGCTGCCAGGCCGGCGCGGTGTCGCCGTGCAACGCCAGGGCGTAGCGATACTCAGGCATGCGTCATCGTTTGCCTGAGACGACGATCTCGATCACCGCCGGCTGGTTGGATGCGAGCGCTTTGGCGACGGCTGGGCCGATGGCGTCCGGCTGCTCGATGCGCACGCCGCGCACACCGTGGGCGGCAGCGGCCTGCACGAAGTCGAGCACGGGGCCGTCGAGGTCCATGTGCGGGTAGGGGCGATTGGTGCCCGGCTCGAAGCGTGCCCGGTAGATGTCGAGGTTGTGCTTGAGCACGCGGTACTCGCGGTTGGCGAGGATGACGAACAGTACGGGCAGCGTATGGTGCGCAGCCGTCCACAGGGCCTGGATGGAGTACATCGCCGAGCCATCTCCAGAGATGGCCACCACGGTCTTGTCTGGGTGCGCCACCTGCACGCCGATAGCACCGGCAAGGCCCTGGCCGATGCCGCCGCCGCGGCCGGCGTAGTAGGTGTGCGGCGCGCTGAAGTCGAAGGCGGCAGCGACATCGGGGTAGGCGGTGATGGATTCATCCACCACCACGGTGTCGGCGGGCAGCGCCGCGGCGAGCTCGTGCATGGCGCGAAACGGCGACATGGGCGTGGTGTTCCAGCCGCGGTGCGCTGTGGGATCTGCGGGGCTGGCGGCGGCAGGTGCCGGAGTCTCCGGCAGGCGGCTTGCAAGGCGCTCGAGCGTCGCGCCGATATCGGCGACGATGGTGAGGTCGGGCGTGAAGTTCAAACGGGTGCGTTCCGGGCTCTGCTCGATGCGCACCAGCGGTTTGTCGTGGGGAATGCTCGGCTCGTCGTCGTACCAGATCTCTTCGAAGAACGGGCCACCGATCATCAGCACGAGATCGTGCGGCGCCAGCATGGCGCTGATGGTCGATGCCTCAAAGGGAATGCGGCCGCCGTAGCAGGGATGGTTGTTCGGGAAGTTGACGTGTGTGCGCAGCCCCTCCACGTACACGCGCGCATTGCATCGCTCAGCGATGCGGATCAGCGCATCGAAGCCGCCGAAGGTGGTGACATCGTCACCGGCTAGGATTGCCGGCTGGCTGCTGCGCGCGAGGTGTTCAGCCAGCGCCTCGAGATCCGCATCGCCCGCCGGCGGTGTGCGCGGCGGTAGGGCCGCTGTCACGGTGGTATTGGTGGTCTCTGCGGCGAACACGTTCACCGGCATGGAGAGAAACACCGGCCCCATGGGCGGCGTCATGGCGATACGGATGGCTTCCGCCATCATCGGCGCCACCTCGTCGGCGCTCTGGGGCTCGCCGGCCCACTTGCACACCGGCCGGGCCATGGCGACCAGGTCGTGCGACAGCAGCGGTTCGCGCAGCCGCATGCGCGTGTCCTGCTGCCCGGCGGTGACGAGCACCGGCGCGCAGGCCTTCAAGGCGCCGTACATCATGCCGATGGCGTTGCCGAGCCCCGGCGCCACGTGCACGTTTACCACGCTCAATCGGCCGGTGGCCTGTGCGTGGAAGGTGGCGGCGCACATGGCCACGCCTTCGTGGAGGGCCACGTAGTAGGGCAGTTGCGGGTAGTCGATGAGGCTGTCCAGCAGCGGGTTTTCGGTGGTGCCGGGGTTGCCGAATATGGCGCTGGCGCCGTGCGCCACCAGGCTCTCCATGAATACTTGTCTGCCGCGCAGGCTGCTCATTGCGTGGGGTCTCCAGCGGTGATCGTCGATGTCGGGTCGCGTCATGGTATCGCCTCCAGGGCGCCTGGGCACGCCTGGCGGTTGGGCCTGGCGGCTGGCGCATGTGGTAGCGTGCGCATTGACATCAGATGCCTGTGGTCAGCTCCCGTGACAGACCAGCACCCGCAACCTCCGCATGAAATCCCTACCAGCCGGCTGACGCTGCGCTCGGCGCGCACCGGTGACGGGGAGGCGCTGCACGACGCCATTCGCGTATCGCTGCCCGACTTCTTCCCGTGGTTGTCGTTTTCCGGGGAACTATCCGATGTGCAGACGCTGGATCAGGTGTCGCAGCGCGGCCAGGAAGCGTTCACGACCGGCACCTTTTACGTCTGGCGCGCCTGGGAGCCGGGCGGGGTGCTGGTGGGTAGCGTAGATCTGCATACCTTCCACTGGGAGGTGCCAAGCTGCAGCCTCGGCTACTGGCTGCGTTCAGACCGGCGCGGGCGCGGCTACGCGACCGAGTTCGCCAGCGCCGTCATCGACGTTGCCTTTCAGGTGCTCGGCATGCAGCGCATCGAAGCGCGCTGCGATGTGCGCAACGCGCGCTCCTGGCGGCTGGCGGAGCGGCTCGGCTTCACATTGGAAGG
>JAUILW010000597.1 GCA_030432795.1 Gammaproteobacteria bacterium | reverse complement strand
ATGGCAGCCCAGGTGCTCGACTCCATGGATCTGGAGCGGGAACGTGGTATCACCATCAAGGCGCAGAGCGTCACGCTCGACTACACCGCGCGCGACGGCAAGACCTACCAGCTCAACTT
Source organism: Gammaproteobacteria bacterium (assembly GCA_030432795.1). Taxonomy (GTDB): domain Bacteria; phylum Pseudomonadota; class Gammaproteobacteria; order Pseudomonadales; family Azotimanducaceae; genus SYFY01. Next base: position 2,312 of record JAUILW010000597.1, on the reverse strand, counting down.
CATCGACACCCCAGGGCACGTGGATTTCAGCTACGAAGTCTCGCGCAGCCTCGCTGCCTGTGAAGGTGCGCTGCTGGTCGTGGATGCGGCGCAGGGCGTGGAGGCGCAATCGGTCGCCAACTGCTACACCGCCATAGAGCAGGGCCTGGAAGTCCTGCCAGTGCTCAACAAGCTCGACCTGCCGCAGGCGGAGCCGGATCGGGTATGCCGCGAGATCGAGGAGATCGTTGGCATTGCTGCCGAGAACGCTTCCCGCGTGAGTGCGAAGACCGGGGAAGGGGTGGATGAGCTGCTCGAGCGCCTGGTGGCCGACATCCCGCCGCCGCAGGGCGATCCGGAAGGGGATCTGCAGGCGCTCATCATCGATTCCTGGTTCGATAACTACCTCGGCATCGTCTCCCTGGTGCGGGTGATGCACGGCTGCATGCGCAAGAACGACAAGGTGGTGATCAAGTCCACCGGCCGTGCCCACATCATCGACGAGGTCGGCTGCTTCACACCAAAGCGCACCCGCGTGGATGCGCTGTCTGCCGGCGAGGTGGGCTACGTGGTTGCCGGAATCAAAGACATTCGCGGCGCGCCGGTTGGCGACACCCTCATTGCCTCCAACCGCCCGGACACTAAGGCGCTGCCCGGCTTCGCGCGGGTCAAGCCGCAGGTGTTTGCTGGTTTGTTCCCGGTGAGCTCGGACGACTTTGAAGATTTTCGCGAAGCGCTCGACAAGCTCAGCCTCAATGATGCATCCCTGTTCTATGAACCAGAGACTTCCGACGCGCTGGGTTTCGGCTTTCGCTGCGGCTTCCTCGGCATGCTGCACATGGAGATCATCCAGGAGCGCCTGGAGCGCGAATACGACCTGGATCTGATCACCACCGCGCCCACGGTGGTGTACGAGGTGCTGAAAAACGACGGCAGCGTGGTGCAGGTGGACAATCCCTCGAAGCTGCCGCCGCACTACGACGAGATCCGCGAGCCCATTGCGGACGTCAACATCCTGGCGCCGCAGGATTACGTGGGGCCGATCATGACCTTGTGTGTGGAGCGCCGCGGCGTGCAGAAGAACATGCTGTACTCCGGCGGGCAGGTGTCCATGCACTGGGAACTGCCGCTATCGGAAGTGGTCATGGACTTCTTCGACCGCTTGAAGTCAGTCAGCCGCGGTTTCGCATCGCTCGACTATTCTCACATTCGGTTCGACGCGGCGAAGCTCGTGCGTCTCGACATTCTGATCAACGGTGACCGCGTGGATGCGCTCGCGATCATCGTGCACCGTGAGCACGCGCAGAGTCGCGGGCGTGCTCTGACGGAAAAGATGAAGGAACTCATTCCACGGCAGATGTTCGATGTTGCCATTCAGGCGGCCATCGGCGGCCAGATCATTGCCCGTCAGACGGTAAAGGCGCTGCGCAAGAACGTCACGGCCAAGTGCTATGGTGGTGATGTGACGAGAAAGAAAAAGCTGCTGGAAAAGCAGAAAGAAGGCAAGAAACGGATGAAACAGCTCGGACGCGTGGAGATCCCGCAGGACGCTTTTCTTGCAGCGCTCAAGGTCGAGCGCTGATGGATATCGATTTTCCATTCGTGCTCACCTGGGCGGTGCTCATCTGTGGAGCCATCTGGTTATTCGATGTGCTGGTGCTCAAGCCGCGCCGCGTGGCGAAGCTCGCCGAAGGTGAAGAAGACAAAGAGCCCATCATCGTCGAGTACGCGCACTCGTTTTTTCCGGTGCTGCTGTTCGTGCTGGTACTGCGCAGCTTTCTCGCCGAGCCCTACCAGATCCCCAGCGGCTCGATGATCCCAACCCTGGAGGTGGGCGACTTCATACTGGTCAACAAGTACGCCTACGGCATCCGCCTGCCGGTGCTCGGTACCAAGATCGTCGATATTGGCGAGCCAGAGCGTGGTGACGTCATGGTGTTCGTGCCGCCGCATGACTCCCGCTATTTCATCAAACGGGTGATCGGTCTGCCGGGCGATCGTGTGCGCTACGAAAACAAGACGCTGTACATCAACGGCGAGCGCCAGGGATATGAGTTCGTGGGTGAGGTGTTGCCCGGCGTGCGCCGCTACGATGAAACCGTCGAGGGCCACACCCACGCCACCCATCGCTTTGCAGGCGTGAACCGCGTGCATCCTAACTGGCTGTCGCGGGGGCAGGAGATTGAGGTGCCGGAAGGGCATTATTTCATGATGGGCGACAACCGCGACAACAGTGACGACAGTCGCGTCTGGGGGCTGGCATCGGAGGCTAAAATAGTCGGCAAGGCCGTGGCCATCTGGTTGCACAAGGACCCGGGGCTATCCATGCCGAA
>JAUILW010000596.1 GCA_030432795.1 Gammaproteobacteria bacterium | reverse complement strand
TTCGTGCTCGCGCTGGTGCACATGGCAGCGGCACTGAAACACCTGCTGATCGACCGTGACGGGGTGTTTCAGCGCATGTGGTCATGGCTGGCAGTGCCCGCGGCCATCCTGCTGGTGGCGGTAGGTATCGCCACGCTTCTACCGCGAGCAGGCGCACCGGACGCGCCCCTTGCGGCAACCTCGGGTGCGGACGATAGCCCGGCATTCACACCCGCCCCGCACACGCCGTGGCAGGTGGATTACAGCCGCAGCAGCCTCCGCTTCACCGCCGAACAGGCCGGCGCGCCGTTTCAGGGCACCTGGGAGGATTGGCAGGCGGACATTCGCATGCACGGCGCGGATGATGCGTTCAGCGCAGAGGTCACCATACGTACCGAGGCGGTCAGCACCGGCGACGCGGAGCGCGATGCCACGCTTGCAGGCACGGACTGGTTCGATGTGGCCAACCATGCTTATGCGGTCTTTCGCACCGACTCGTTGCGCGTGTTGGAAGCTGGCCGCTATGAGGCCACAGGCAGTCTGACCATTCGCGAGCGCAGCACGCCGGTGGTCTTCTACTTTACGCTCGTCGAGCAGGCGGATGGTTTGCTGCTGCTGAACGGCGAAGCGGATCTGGATCGCCTGGCGCTCGGCGTCGGTACCGGCGAGTGGCTCGACACCACCTGGGTCAGCGCCGATGTAACGCTGGCCGTCACGCTCTACGCTACGCGCTCCTGATCTGGACGCCCGCCTCGCGCACGCTGAAAGCACGATCCCGACACGCCCGCCACTCATCGGCGAATTCGCAGTCCTGGTAATCGCTGAAGTACGGACCACCCTCGGTGAAGTGCACCAGCGCCGCATCGGAATCGTCGGCGTCGTAGCCAACCAGGTGGTTCCAACGGCCCGGCAGAGCGCCGATCAGATGATCGCCGGCGAGCCACTTGAACTGATGCAGTTCCAGGCCGCTGGCTGAGTTCACATAAGCCGGCGTCAACACCTGGCAGCTCTCGCAGTTCATCAGCATCACGCTCGACCAGTTCTTCTTCTCGTAGCGGGTCTGCACGTTGTTGTTGAACTTCGTGGTGTTGGACGGCTTGTGATCATGCTGCACCACCTGCACAGCGTAGCGCGGATCGCGCAGTTCCCACAGATCAGCAATGTCTGCCCGCGCCAGCATGTCGCAGTCCATGAACAGGGCCCAACCCCGGTAACCGGCGAGCCAGGGCACCAGAAACCGGGAAAAGGAAAACTGTGTGGATGCGAGCGCGTGCCCGGGCCGCGCGTACACGCCGCCGAGCTGCGACAGCATGATCGGCGTGATCGACAACGGCCGGCTTGCGCGTTCGTGCAGGCTGTGCGCCAGCACGTGCCAGGCAACGATTTCGCTGGTGTCGTAACCAATGTACACACGCATCGATTCGTGGCTCACCGGTTGCTCCTCAAAACGTCAACGAGTTCCTCCACCGGCTTGTCCCAGTTTTCCAGGCTGTGCTGACGGTAAAGCCGTGTTGTGGGGTACCACGGCACCTGTTCACCGTGGTCGAGCCAGTGCCACACCGGCCGCTGGCCGACCAGCACATGGGTGCGTGCGCCCACCCCCGCTGCGAGATGAGCGGTAGCGTTCGACACACACACCACATCATCCAGCGCCGCCAGCAGCGCCGCACTGCCATCGATGTCCGTGTCGAAGTCCACTGGTGCCCGCTCACACTGCATGCCTGCGGCGGCGCACCAGGCGGCCAGCTCCGCGTGTCCCTCGCCGTACTGAACGTCGACGATCGTGACATCCGGGAGGGTCAGTAGCGGCGCCAGCGCTTCGAGTGCGACGTTCTTCGAGGCGCCATTGGCATCGCTGTGGCTAAGCCAGGACAGGCCCAGCGTCCGTTTACCGTCGAAGCGCTCGCGAAACGACTGCACCTGTTGCGCATCCGGTAGCAGACGTGCCGGGGCTTGCGTGGCGGCGTGCATGTGCAGCTCACCAAGGGAGCAGAAGAAGTCATGCGCGCCCGTCGGCTCGTCTTCGGCGACGAAGCGCACGCCAGGGTAGCTGCGCTGGAGCAGTGCAAGCAGGCGCGCGTCCGCATGCAGCGTCACCGCCAGTCCCCGTTCAGCGAGCTGTGGCAGCAGTCGGGCGTAGAGAAGCTGATCGCCTATGCCCTGTTCGCAGGTCACCTGCAGCCGTGCACCAGCGTCAGCCTGTCCGCTCCAGCGTGGGGCACCCTGAACATCAACCGGATGCGCGGCCCGCGCCAGCCAAGTGCGCTGACGCCAGCCCTCCACCATCTCGCCTACGGTGCACAGCGACACACCATAGAGCGTGCGCAGCTCCGCATCTTCCGGAGCGATCTGCACCGCCGTCTCCAGAAGCGGCAGCGCGCAGCGGAACTGGCCCGCCTGCGTGTACATGCGTGAAGCCAGCGCCAGCGACCGGGGATCGGCCGGCGCGAGGCGCACGG
>JAUILW010000042.1 GCA_030432795.1 Gammaproteobacteria bacterium | reverse complement strand
ACCTCCTCGAGCTCGCCGAGCACTGCCTTGCCGGCGCTCAACTCGATGGTTCGGGGCGTCTTGTCGCAGCGTTGTGTCATTGTCGTTTGTGGCTTGCACTGCTGGTTGATACGCGATGGAAGGGCAACCACTGCGCTTTCCACTTCCTCCAGCTTGTTGGCGAACTCGACGCGTGCGGTGCGTTCCGTCATATCGATGGCGCGAAGATGCTGGCGGGTCTGCTGCACCTCGTTCTCCAGGGCGACGATCTGGTTTCGCAAGCTGTCAATCTGCTTGGATGACCCAGGGCTCGCCTGCGGCAGCGTTTCGCAGCCGGCAAGGGCGCCTAGTAATGACAACAGAACGGCTCTGGCAAGCGAGAACATGCGCATCGTGGGTCGTGGGTATGCGGGTTGGCTAGTCTAATGGGCGTGATAAGGGGTTGATACTGTATTAATATACAGTATTTCACATTTTACGCAGTCCAAACACACGGCGGACAGGTGGTAGACAGATGATGGAAAGCCAGGAAACGGCGCCTGATGAAGAGTTCGCAGGTCCTCCCCCGGGGGTACCACGGCCCGGCCGCGGTGCGCTGAGCAACCGGGCCAGCCGCTATGTGCCCACCCACACGCTTGCAACCGACGACGGCTGGGGAATCGACCCGGAGCTGGATGCCGCCCCTCTGGAGACGATTGTGCTGGCAGATCGCACCAGGGAGCTGATCACCCGAAACCGCTCGCCTGATATTCCCTTCGACCGCTCGATCAACCCTTACAAGGGGTGTGAGCACGGCTGCGTGTACTGCTTCGCGAGGCCCACACACGCCTACCTCGATCTGTCGCCGGGCCTCGACTTTGAAACCCGGCTCTTTTACAAGACCGACGTCGTACAGCGCCTCGAAGCAGCGTTGTGCCGGCCCAGCTATCACGTCCGGCCCATCGCCATGGGCACCAACACCGACCCGTACCAGCCCATCGAGCGGCGCTATCGGGTGACCCGGCAGGTTCTGGAAGTGCTGTTGCGCGCCAGGCACCCGGTGACGCTGGTGACCAAGAGCCATCTGGTTCTGGACGATATCGGCCTCTGGCGGGATCTGGCCCAGCTGAAACTAGCACGGGTGGCGGTGAGCGTGACGACGCTGGACCGGGAGTTGAAGCGCAAGCTCGAGCCGCGCACGGCGTCTCCAACCGCGCGGCTGCGTACGATCGAACGGCTGGCATCGGCTGGCGTGCCGGTTGGCGTCATGGCGGCACCGGTGATCCCTTTCGTTAACGATGCCGAGCTCGAGCGCATTCTGGCTGCGGCAAAAGATGCCGGGGCAACGACGGCCGGGTACATCCTGCTGCGCCTGCCGCTGGAGGTGGCGGATCTATTCGAGGAATGGCTGGAAGCGCACTATCCCCAGGCGCGGTCGCGGGTGTTGAGCGTGCTGCGTGATACGCGCGGTGGCGCGTTGTACGCAGCGCGGTGGGGGGAGCGCATGCGTGGCACGGGCGCGTTTGCAGAGCTGTTGGCGGCGCGCTTTTCCAACGCCACCCGCAAGCTAGGCCTGAGTGGCGACGCCGGCGTGTCGGTGCTTCGCACAGACCTGTTCAGGCCTCCACATGCACAGCAGAGCCTGTTTTAGTGGCCCGCTAGCCAGCGCGCCGGTACCAGAAGAAAAGTGCTACCCCGATGGCTGCCCAGACGAGGATGACGAGCCACTCGTAGGGCCAGATCAACGCCGAGGGGCTCCAGGGTAGATAGAAGGATAGGAGCACCATCGACAGCACAACGGCTCCCCAGCCCACGAGGTTCGGCAGCGCTACACGGTAGGGACGTTCCAGGTCCGGCTCTCTTCGCCGCAACACGAGGAAGGAAATCGAAACGAACAGAAATGCGATCATCACGCCAAAGCTGCCGGCATTTATCAGCCACACCAGGATTGTGCGCCCGAAAAGGGGTGACAGAGCCGACAGTACGCCTATTGCCACGATGCCCACATAGGGTGTCTTGTACTTAGGATGCAGTCTTGCGAACACCGCTGGTATCTGGCCGCTTTCGGCGAGTGCGAAGAGCACGCGGCTGCCGCCGACGATGAAGGCGTTCCAGCTCGTCAGAATGCCGCCGATACCGCCGAGTACGAGGATGCTGCCAGCCCACGTGCCGCCCCACACAGCGGTAGCGGCATCTGCCGTGGCCATGCCGGCACTGGCCAGGGCATGGCCGTCCAGCGCGAACGCCACGGAAGCGGACACCACGACGTACCACATCACCGCAGCAATCACCGATAGCACCAGCACCTTGCCGATGAGCGCGTGCGGTAGATCAATCTCTTCCGCCGACTGGGGAATGACGTCAAATCCCACGAGCATGGCCGGCACCATGATCAGGACGCTCAGAATGCCGGTGGCTGGTGAGACGATCCACGGTTCGGCGTTGCTTGCCGAACCATGCAGGACGCTGCCGGTGGCGAGCAGCAGGCCCGCGGCGATAATGAGTACCGTCACGACGGTTTGAAACACGGCAGCGGTGTGTATGCCCCGGTAGTTCACCCAAGTCATGATGGCAGCACCGCTGCTGCCGATGAGAACGAAGCCAAGGTCTACCTCCGCGCCGAGCACTTCCCATAGGGTGCCGAGTCGGATGGAGGGCAGCAGGTACTCCACTGCCGTGGGTAGTGCGACCGACTCGAACAGGCAGACATTGAGATAGGCGAACAGCAGCGCCCATGTGCAGGCGAATGACCAGTTCCTGCCCAGCGCCCGCTGCGTGTAAATGTGCTCCCCACCCGCGCGTGGCATGGCGGACGCCAGCTCGCTGTAGGTCAGACCGATCAGCGCGATCGCAAGGCCGCCGACGGCGAATGCGATCAGCGTACCGAGAGTACCGGCTGTCTGCACCCAGTGGCCGGTCATGAGCACCCAGCTCCAGCCGATCATCGCGCCGAATGAGAGAGCCAGCACTTCGTGCCGCCTGAGCACCTTCGAAAAGCGCGCCCGTTGTGGTGAGTTTGCCACGCAATGTATCTTTGCTGCCCGCAACGGCCAACCATACCAAGCTCTGTGACGCACATTCAAAATAAGCTGCGTGGTGTGCAGCTCAAGCATCGGCACAAGCCCTATGACGTTTTCGTACGGGACGACGGTGCGCTCGAACTCTATGTCGATCACTGCCTGCGAAAGCGCCGGGAGCCTGGGGCGCGGGAGCCGCAGTACGTCTGGACGAACATCGAGCTAGAGTGGGAGGAGCATCACTACATCGAGGCGCGCTACTGGCGCAGCGACGGGCGGTTACGTGTCACGGTCAACGGTGATGCGGCGTTTGATGGTGTTGCCGCGGAGCTGCCGCCCCCCGGATGGCTCAACGCAGCAGGCGGGTAATCTCTTCCAGAAGATGCGCCCGGTCCACCGGTTTGGTGACGTAGGCGTTCATTCCTGCCGCCTCGGCGCGGTTGCGAAACTCCGCAATGGCATGGGCGGTGAGCGCGCAGATTGGCATGGGTCGCAATCCGGAGCTTGCTTCCATGGCGCGTATGCACTCGGTTGCCTGGTAGCCGTCCATCTCCGGCATCTCACAGTCCATGAGTACGAGCGATATGTCTTCGTGGGCCTCAACGAGCAGGTCAACCGCTTCTGCGCCGTTGACGGCGAAGCGCACGTTCGCTCCCCAGCGGGACAGCATCTTGCCCACCACCAGGCGATTGGTGGCATTGTCTTCTGCGACAAGTATGTCGACGCCCTGAAGTGGCTCGTCCGTCGGCTCGCTCGACGGTTCGGGTGGCGGTGGCGCGTTGGATGTGGCCGCTTCGTAGCACACGGTGAATTCGAAGGTGGTGCCCACATTCTCCTCCGACTGCACGCTGATCGTTCCTCCCATCAGGCCCACCAGCTTGCGGCTGATGGCGAGACCGAGGCCGGTACCACCGAACTGGCGGCTGATCGACGAGTCTGCCTGCCGGAACTGGTCGAACAGGTTCGGCAACGCTTCGGCGCTGATGCCGATGCCTTCGTCCTGCACGCGAAACCGCAACAGATTTTCTCCAGCCTGGCTTACTCCGACCTGGATTTCGCCATCCGGTGAGAATTTGACGGCGTTGCTCACGAGGTTGTTCAGAACCTGCTTGAGGCGCCCACCGTCGATGCACACCCGCTCCGGCACGCTCGCGTCGATCTGCGTTATCACCTCCAGTGCTTTGCGGTCTGCCGCTTCCGAATGCAGCGCGATGACCTCGTCGAGAAGCTCCGCCAGGCCGATGTCTGTGGCATCCAGCTCGATCTTCCCGGCTTCTGCTTTGGAGTAGTCCAGCACGTCGTTGAGAATTCCCATCAGGCCGCGCCCGGAGCGTTGCAGGGTGGAAAGGTAGAACCGTTGCTGCTCGTCCAGGTCGGTTTCTTCCATGAGCTCGGCCATGCCCAGAACGCCGTTCATGGGGGTACGGATTTCGTGGCTCATGGTGGCGAGGAACAGCGATTTGGCTTCGCTTTCCTTGCGTGCCATGTCTGCCTCCAGACCTGCTTCCCGCGCTTGGAACTCGGCAGTGAGCGCGTCGGCCTGGGCCAGCAGGCGTTCTTCCGAGAGGTTTTTGATGCGCACCGCCAGGAGCATGGCAAAACCCAAAGCTGCCAGCGCCGTGGAGATGCCAATCGCCAGCTGCATGTTTGTCGGGTCGATGGACAGGGCTGTTGAACGATTGACGATACCCAGCAGCAGCACGAACGCCAGCGGCGAGCAGGCGAGAAGAAAGCGGATGGCGCGGGAATCGTGAGCCAGCGCGCTGCGCATGGCGATCCAGAACGGAAAAAAGACCAGCGGAGCGTTCACCGCAATGAGCACGGTGAACAGCGCCGCATTGGGCTGGTTGACGGACAGCGGCAACACCACCATGTCGGCCATCGTTACTGCCGCGGCGAGGCGGCGGCTCAAACGGGTGCGTTCGATCTCCAGAAAACTTGCGCAGAACCACCAGGTGGCGAAGGCGAAGGCTATGAATGTCGGCAAGAGCAGCATCTGGTTGAGCATCGGTTTGTCAGGCCAGAACAGGGCGAAGGCATAGCCGGTGTTGACGATCTGCAGGCAGAACGCAACGAGCAGCCAGATCGCCAGCGCCAGATAGGCCCGGTCCCGGGTAACGCCCGCAGCCAGCAGGTTGTACAAGCCCAGTATCAGCAGCACGCCGAAGCAGGCGCCGAAGGTGAGATCGCGGTTCAGCTGGTGGGCAGCATGGGCATCTGCGGACCGCAGCTGTAGCGATGGCAGCAGGGAGTCCCGAGAGGTGACCAGCAAGTAGATCACCAGGGTACTGTCCGGTGGCACGTTCACTTCGAAGGTTGGATCTGCGCGGGACCCGCGGCGGTGCGGTACCGCAAAACCCGCTGATTCGCTTCCCAACAACGCGCCGCTGGGGTTGTATCGAAGCAGTTTGGCACGGGAGACGCGGGTGCCGGTGACGGTGAGGCGGGTGCCGACGGTGTCCTCAGTCGGGTTCACCAGCGTCGTTCGAAGCCACGCGGCCCTGAGGATGTCATCCCTATAAACCGTTTCCAGTGCCGGTGAGGCCTGCCAGCCAATCTCTGGCGGTTGCTCGTCATCGAAGCCGGCGCTTGCCACCTGCATTTCCGGTAGCAGATCGATAGCCTCTACCGGTAGCACCACGCTGGTGCCCGCGTTGGCAACCCCCACGGTGAGCAGCATGACAGCTATGGCAAGCAGTGGCTTCATCCTGAAAGTGTAGAAGAGCATCCGGGCAGCGCTGGAGGGGCGTTCTACACTTTCCTGGAGTCTGCCTGGATTCGGTGTGTCATGGCTGCGCGTCTGCAATTGCTCGGAAGGTTTGTGCTACCCCTAGCTGCACTGGGTGTGCTGCTGTGTGGCGTGGTGTTCTGGGCCTTGTTTCATCAACAGGCAGGTATGCTCGAACGCGAGCTGCGGGATCGTGCGCAGCTCGTGGCAAGTGAAGTGGAGCGTTATGCCAGGCACTACGGCAACATCGTCGAGACGGTGCAGCACGTATACACGGGGGCGGGCAGCAACCTGGGCCTGCGTCGGCTTGACCTTGTAGAGCTTGGACATAGTCTGGTAGTTGCGACTGCCGGTGATGAGGTCACCCAGATGCCGCTGCTTTCGGGCCGCACGGAGTGGGCTGAGGGCAACCTTATGAGCTTCAGCGTGCCGGTAACGCTGCCCACAGAGCTGGCGCTTGGTGTCGGTGGGCGGGATTTCAGCGTCATCGCGACGCTCGATACCGGTAGGCTTGCCGGGTACTACCGCGAGCAACTGCGTGTGCTTGCGCTCATCTCGCTGGTGGGGGCGGCGGCGCTGGTGTGTGGTGTTCTGTTTCTCTTTCGCACCCTGGTGCTGGATCCCGTTGGCCGCATACAGAAGGCCGTGCAGCAGGCGAAAGCGTCTGGCCGATGGCGCATGCCGGTCATGCGCCCTGATGAGCTCGGTGATTTGTCACGCCTTCTCGAGTCGCACGTGCGGCAGCTTGCGGACCAGCAGCAGTTCATGCGGAGCATGTTCGAAAGCCTCGCCGGCGTGGCGTATCGCGCCGATGCACGCACCGGAGAGATTGTTCTTTCCAGCGGTGGTCTCGACCGGCTGTTCGGCGCTTCGGCCGGGCACGCAGACCTTTTCGGCGGCGAGTCAACCGACGCCTATCAGCGCTTTGTGGCTGCAGTTCACTCTGGAGACCTGTGGAGCCTGGAATATGCGGCTGATCGAAGTCACTCTCAGCAGTGGTTTGCACATCGTGGTCGGGCGGTCTATGGCCGCGATGGTAAACCGCTGTTCTATGACGGGCTGCTGCTCGATGTCACCGAGAACAAGCACCGGGATGATCAGATCGCGCTGATGAGCGAAGCCATCCGTGGCAGCAGCAACGAGGTGTACATCATCGAGTCTCCCAGCCTGCGTGTGTCGTTTGCCAATCGCGCCGCGCTGAACAATCTTGGCTATGACGAACAGGAACTGCGCAAGTTGGTCGTGCAGGACATTGCGCCGCTGATGCGCAACGAAGATGTGGTGGCAGCCCTTGCCGATCAGATGCAGACCAGTAACGAGATTCGTTACCGCTACCAGCACATTCGTAAAGACGGCTCGGAGTATCCGTTTGAATTCACGGCCATTGGCGTGCAGCGGGGAGAACAGCAGTGGCTCATCGTGCTCGGCTCCGATGTGAGCCAGCGCCAGGAGCAGGAAGAGGCCATCCGTCAAAGTGAAGAGCGGTTGAGTCTGGCATTGGAGGGCTCTCACTACGGCATCTTCGACTACGCCGGAAGTGGTACACCGATGTACCTGTCGGATAGCGTGCGAGGCTGGCTGGGGCTCGGCGCTGAGGAAGAGATCCACTTCGCCAGCGTTTTGCGGGCATTGCATCCGGGAGATCTGCAGGCCCTGCAGCAGACCCTTGCGGATCGGCAAGGCTCGGAAACCGACTTCAGCGTGGAAGTGCGGCTCCGCGCCGACGGCGCGAATGTGCAGTGGCTGCACCTGCGCGGTCATGCCGACTTCGATGCAGAAGGCGCGTTGCATCGCATATCCGGATTTGCTTCTGATGTCTCGCGGCGCAAGATCGCCGAAGACCTCGCTTTCGAAACCGTGGGTCGGCTCGAGGCGGTACTTGAACACGTTGCTGAGGGTATCGTCACCCTGACGGAGGACGGGTGCATATCGACCGCCAATACTGCGTTCATCGATATGTTTGCGACCACTGCGGAGCAGGTGTCGGGGATGTCGTTTGTGGATTGGTTCGATGGCGAAATGGACCTGCAGACCATGGCGGATGGCAGGCCCAGGGAGGTGCGCGGCATACGTCAGGGCGGCTGGAAGATTCCTTGCGAGATCGCTGTGCGGGAGATGGCTGAGGGGCATGAGGATCGATATACCGTTGTGGTGCGGGACAACAGCGAACGACACAGAGCGGAGACGGAGCTCAGGTCTGCAATGGAAACCGCGCAGGCCGCCACACAGGCGAAGGGTGAGTTTCTCGCCACCATGAGTCATGAGATCCGTACGCCGATGAATGGCGTGCTCGGCATGACGCAGCTGTTGCTGGATATGGACCTCAACCCGGCGCAGCAGGAAACCGCACAAGTCATCTACTCGTCGGGAGAAGCGCTCCTGGCGATCATCAACGACATTCTCGACTTCTCCAAGATCGAGGCGGGCAAGCTCGAGTTCGAGGAAGCCCCATTTGATCTCGAGTCGGCCATTCGCGAAGTGATGGAATTGCTGAGCAGCAGCGCCGCGAGCAAGCAGCTCGACCTGTACGTGGACTATCCCGCGGGTTTGCCAGTGGCTTTTGTGGGCGACGTGGGCCGTGTGCGGCAGGTGCTCGTGAATCTCGTTGGCAACGCCGTCAAGTTCACGGACCGGGGCCACGTGATTGTCAGCGTCGAGTCCGTGGATGACGAGGAGCTGACGGTGCGGGTACGGGACACCGGGCCGGGGCTCGCTCGCGATGTGCAGCCGAAGCTTTTCGACTCTTTCACCCAGGCGGATGCCTCCACCACCCGTAAATTTGGCGGAACCGGGTTGGGTCTGGCGATCTGCAAGCAGCTCGTGTCGCTGATGGGTGGCGAGATCGGCGTGCACAGCGCGCCTGGCGAGGGCGCTGAGTTTTGGTTCACGCTGCGTTTGCCTTCCGCTCAGCAGATGCCCGCAGGGACGCCGGACGAGCATGCGCTGCTCGGAGCGCGGGTACTCATCGTTGACGACAACCCGGTCGGGCGAGAGATTCTTCGTCGCATGATGGCATCGCTTGGTGCGGTTTGTGCGAGTGTGGACAGCGGTAGCCGGTGCCTGGAGTTTCTGCGCGATCAGGCGTTCGACCTGGTCCTGCTGGATTACCACATGCCGGGGATGGACGGTTTGCAGGTGCTCGATGCCATTCGCGCCGACGCAGCGCTGGCTTCGACCCGGGTGCTGATGCTTACCTCCTCTGACGTGCCCAGGACCGCGGGCGTTGCCGGAACCGTCAAGCCGGTGATGAGACACACCGTTGCCAGACTCTGCGCTTCTCTGCTCGCGGACGAGGGTGGCGAGGCCGAAGAACCATCTGGTTCGGAAGACGGCGAGGAGGCGGTACTGCGGCGGCTCCGGGTTCTGCTGGCGGAGGACAACGCCGTCAACCAGAAAGTCGCGGTGCGCATGCTGGAGAAGCTTGGCTGTACGGTGGATGTCGCTGGCAACGGCGAGGAAGCCATTCAGATGTGGCAGCAGTTTCCATACGCGTTGATCTTCATGGACTGTCAGATGCCGGAGCTGGACGGTCTGGAAGCGACCCGACGCATTCGACGCATGCGTGGCGGTGAGGATGTGCCCATCGTCGCCATGACGGCCAATGCCATGCAGCGTGATCGTGAAGCTTGTCTCGAGGCGGGTATGAGCGACTATGCCAGCAAGCCGGTGAAGCTCGACGTGCTGTCGGAGTTGCTCGACCGGTACGCTTCTCCGGGAACGTAGCGGGCGGCACCTTGGTCTGCGGTATAGTGCGCGCAGCACTACGAGCGGAGATCGATATGCAGCACCCAGAAACACCGCGGGAGCGGATGTTGGAACTGCTGGAAGCCCAGCGCACGTCCTATCTGGCCGAAGGCGAAGTCAGCGAGAAGATGCGTACGGACCGTCTGGAGAGGGCTGTGGGCCTGCTGCTCGCGCATAAAGACCGCCTGGTGGCAGCTATGTCCGATGACTTCGGTCATCGCAGCGCAACGCAGTCGCTCTTTACCGACATCGCAGCGTCAGTAGGACCATTGCGCCATGCGCAGAAGAATCTGCGGCGCTGGATGCGCTCCGAACGGCGCAAGGTTGGTCCGTTTCCCTTGAACCTGCTTGGCGCCCGGGCGCGGGTGGATTTCCAGCCGCTGGGGGTGGTAGGCGTCATCAGTCCCTGGAATTTCCCGGTCAACCTGACGTTCTCGCCGTTGGCGGGAATACTCGCGGCGGGCAACCGGGTGATGATCAAGCCCAGTGAGTACACACCGGCCACCAGCGAAGTCATGGCGGAAATCTTCCCAACGGTTTTCGATGCCACCGAGATCTGCGTCGTCACGGGTGGCCCACAGACCGGCGCCGATTTTTCCGGCCTGCCATTCGACCACCTGCTGTTCACCGGCGCGACGTCCGTCGCTCGGCATGTCATGCGGGCGGCGGCGGACAATCTGGTGCCCGTGACCCTCGAACTCGGCGGCAAGTCGCCGGTGATCGTCTCCCGTTCCGCGAGCATGCAGCGCACAACCGATGCAATCATGGCTGGCAAGATGATGAACGCCGGACAGATCTGCCTGGCGCCGGACTACGTTTTCGTGCCGCAGGACAACATGGATGCCTTCGTCGCGGCCACCCAGAAGTCGGTGGCAAAGATGTTCCCGACGCTGCTCGACAATGACGACTACACGTCGGTAGTCAACGAGCGGCATTACGATCGCATCATGGGCTACATCGAGGAGGCGCGCGCCGCCGGCGCTGAGGTCGTGGAGGTGAATCCGGCCGGGGAGGACTTCCGACAGCAGCCGCACCACAAAATACCGCCCACGCTGATCCTCGATCCGAGCGATGACCTCAAGGTGATGCAGGATGAGATTTTCGGTCCGGTACTGCCGGTGAAGCGCTACAAGGATGTCAGCGAGCCCATCGCTTATATCAACGATCACGCACGCCCCCTTGGGCTGTACTACTTCGGCGAAGATGCAGCGGAAGAAAAACAGGTGCTCACACGCACGACCTCGGGTGGTGTCACCACCAACGATGTAGTGATGCACGTGGCGCAGGAAGATCTGCCGTTCGGTGGCGTCGGACCATCGGGCATGGGTTCATACCATGGCATCGATGGCTTTCGACGCTTCAGCCACGCTAAGGCGGTGTTCAGCCAGACCAAAATCAATGTGGCCGAGATGGCCGGGCTGCGCCCGCCGTACGGTGAGAAAACGCTTAAGTCGATTCAGATGCAGATGAAGTAGACGCTGTGCCGCCCGTGCGGAATAGACCTTTCACATCGGCGGCCACAACGTACAGCGCTGGCACCAGAATCAACGTAATGAACGTTGCGAACAGGATGCCGAAGGCCATGGACACTGCCATCGGCATGACGATCTGCGCCTGCAGGCTCGTCTCCATCAGCATGGGCACCAGGCCGAAGAAGGTGGTCAGCGAGGTCAGCAGGATGGCGCGGAAGCGCCGTCCGCCGGACTCGAGCGCCGCCTGAAGGGGCGGCTCGCCCCGAGCCACAGCCTTGTTCACGAAGTCCACCATGATGAGGCTGTCGTTCACCACCACCCCGGACAGCGCGATGATGCCGAACAGGGATATGGAGCTGATGGAGATGTCGAGCAACCAGTGGCCGAACACGGCGCCGACGATGCCGAAGGGGATCACCCCCATGATCACCAGCGGTTGCAGGTAAGATTTGAGCGGGATAGCCATCAGGGCGTAAATGCCGAAAAGCGCGATGAGGAAACCCAATCCCATCTGCAGGAGGCCTGCGTTGGCTTCGAAACCGGCGCCGGTGAGCGCGATCTTCACGCCGGGATAGTTTGCCTCGAGGAGCGGCTTGAGCTCCCGCATCACCTTGCGGGTGACGGTCGCCGGCTCCACCACGAACTCGTCTGAGCGAGCGGTGATGCTGACGGCGCGGTCGCCGTTGATGCGCTGGATGCTGTTGAAGCCGCGTCCGAGATCGTAGTCTGCCACGCTGTGGAACGGTAGCTCAAGACCGTCCGGCGTGCGGATCCACATGTTCTCCAGGTTTTCTACGCTCCGGCGTTCCACCCTGGGATATCGCACCATGACTTTCACTTCGTCGTCACCGCGTTGTATGCGCTGCGCCTCTGCGCCGTAGAACGCTGCACGCACCTGGCGCGCCAGGTCGGCCAGGGTGACGCCCAGCGGTTGCGCTTCCGGTTTGATGCGCAGGCGGATCTCTTCAGGGCCGGCGTCGGCACTGCTTTCCACTTCGAACACGCCCTCGGTAGCGGAGAGGTAGTCGGCGATCTCCGTCGATACGCGCTCGACCGTCGCGTATTGGCTACCGGTTACCTTGAAGGCGATGGGCGGGCCGCCACCGGTATGCATGCTGGCTTCGAACTTCAGCGATTTCACATCCGGCAGTTCGCCCACCGCCTCGCGCCAGAGCGCTTCGATTTCCTGCGGGCTGACGGTGCGGTTCTCGCTCTTGGACAGCTCCACCTGAAACTGCCCGCGACTGCCGTCGCTGACGAAGGCAAACACGTGCTGCATGACGTCGCCGCCGTCGGTGCTGCGCGGCCGCAGCTCATCGTTGACCTTCGCGAGTGCGTGGCTCATGTGCTCGACGATCTCGCGGGCGCGTGTTTCAGGGGCGCCATCGTGCAGTGCGACGCTGGCCCGAAGGTAGTCGCTGCCCATCTCCGGGAAGAACGTGAAACGCACCAGGCCGCCACCTACGAAACCCACGGCCAGCAGGAGCAGCGCGAGGAACGCCGCCAGGGTGAGGTAGCGGTAGGCGATGGCTTTCGCCAGCAACGGTTGGTAGTAGCGGGTGATGATGTTTTTCAGCACGCTTTCGGTGCGGTCCGCGAGTCCTTCGCGTTTGTGTGAGCTCTTCATGAGCGCCAGATGCGAAGGGAGCACCAGCTTGGACTCCACGAGGCTGAACGCCAGGCAGAGAATCACCACCCAGCCGATGGCGCCCGTCATGGCGGAGATTGGCCCTGTGGCGGCGACCATGGGCAGAAACGCCATGATGGTGGTCAGCACGCCGAACGTCGCCGGCGTGGCGACACGTTGCGCACCGGCGATGATGTTATTCAGGTTGTAGCCGTGCTCTTCTGTTTCCGAATGCACCGCTTCGGCGATGACGATGGCGTCGTCCACGACGATGCCCAGAACCAGTATCAGCCCGAACAGGCTCAGCACGTTGATGGACACGCCGAGGGTCGGCATCAGCATGAACGCGCCGAGAAAGGCGATGGGCAGTCCAACCAGCACCCAGGTGGCAATCTTCAGGTGCAGAAACAGCGTCAGGATGACGAACACGAGCAGCGCGCCGAGGAGCATGTTCTTGATCATCATGTCCAGACGGCCCTGCAGGTAGTAGGTGTTATCCGCCCAGATGGTGAGCTTCACGTCCGCCGGCAGGGAGGCGCTACGCTGCTCGACGTAGGCGCGTGCGGCTCTGGCCACCTCCAGCTCGTTGTCAGCGTCGGTGGAGAAAACGGCAATACCGAAGCTGCGCTCGCCGTCGAACAGCGCGTAGCTTTCAGACTCGACGAAGC